>JAEYOB010000084.1 GCA_023412175.1 Pseudomonadota bacterium
TGGATCCCCGCCTGCGCGGGGATGACGGCCGAGAAAAGGGGATGCAGCGTATGACTGGTGTCCCGACCCTCCCCGACCTCACCCTTCCCCAGATGCTGCGCGAGCACGCGCGCAGCAATCCGCACGGCCTCGCCCTGCGGCAGAAAGAGTTCGGCATCTGGAACCCGGTGAGCTGGGAACGCTACTACGCGCGCGCCCGGCACTTCGGCCTGGGCCTGCTGGCGCTCGGCCTGCCGGAGCGCGGGCACGTCGGCATCATCTCCGAGAACCGGCAGGAGTGGGTGTTCGCGCAGCTCGGCTGCGGGGTGGTGTGCGCGGTCCCCGTCGGCGTCTACCCGACCAGCCCGTCCAACGAGGTCGCCTACGTGCTGGGCCACGCCGACGCGAGTTTCGTGGTCTGCGAGGACCAGGAGCAGACCGACAAAGTGCTGGCGGCGTTGGACGAGCTGCCGGCGCTCAAGCGCATCATCGTCATCGACATGAAGGGCCTGCGCCACTACCCGCGCGACCGCATCGTCGCCTTCGACGAGGTGGAGCGGCTGGGCGCCGAATACGAGGCGCAGCACCCCGCCCGTGCCGACGCCCTGCTCGACTCCCAGCGCCCCGAAGATTTGGCGCTGATGGTCTACACCTCCGGCTCGACCGGGAAGCCCAAGGGGGCGATGCTCAGCTACCGCAACCTGCGCGCCGTCGCGCCGGGGTTGATCGAGCGGCTGGCGATGACGCCGCAGACCACCACCCTGTCCTACCTGCCGCTCTGCCACGTGGCGGAGCAGATGCTGACCACCTTCGCGCCGCTGTACCTGGGCTCGACGGTTAATTTCGGCGAGTCCATCCGCACCGTGCAGGAGGACCTGCGCGAGGTGGCGCCCAGCCTGTTCCTCGGCGTGCCGCGCATCTGGGAAAAGCTGCACTCCGCCATTCACATCAAGATGGCCGAGGCCGGCGGCCCGCGCCGCTGGCTGTTCGAGCGCGCCATGGCCGCCTGCGAGCCGTGGGCGGAAACCATTCCCTCCCGGCGCCCCCTCGGTGCGCGGCTGGTGTTCGCCTTCTGGTACGCGCTGGTGTTCCGGGCGCTGCTCAACTACATCGGCCTGCGCCGCGCCCAGGTGGCGCTGACCGGCGCGGCACCCATCGCACCGAAGATCGTGCGTTTCTTCCGCACGCTGGGCGTGCCGCTGGTCGAGGTCTACGGCCTGACCGAAACGGCCGGCATGGTGACGGGGCAGTCCCTGGACAGCCTGGTGCCCGGCTGCGTCGGCCCGGCCATCGTCGGCGCCGAGGCGCGGGTGGGCGAGCACGGCGAACTCCTGATTCGCGGCGGCACGGTGTTCGAGGGCTACTACAAGAGCCCGGAGGTGACGGCGCAGAGCATCCGCGACGGCTGGCTGCACACCGGCGATGTGGTGGAACTGGTGGACGGCCAGTTCCGCATCGTCGACCGCCTGAAGGACATCATGATCACCGCCGGCGGCAAGAACCTCAGCCCGTCGGAGATCGAGAACGCCGTCAAGGCCAGCCCCTACGTCAAGGAGTGCATCGTCGTCGGCGAGGCGCGGAAGTTCGTCTCGGCGCTGATCCAGATCGACCTGGAGACGGTCGGCAAATGGGCGGAGGAGCACGGCATCCCCTACACCCACTTCCGCAGCCTCGCGGAAAACCCGGCGGTGCGCGAGCTGGTGCAGCGGGAGATCGACGACGCCAACGCCACGCTGGCCCAGGTGGCGCACGTCCGCCGTTTCCACCTGCTGACCAAGGAGCTGGACCACGACGACGACGAAGTGACCGCCACGATGAAGGTGCGTCGCTCGAACATTTATCGTAAGTATGCTGCCGAGATAGAGACGCTCTACACCAACCAGAAAGACATGCAGGGAGCAGCATCATGACGTCCGCCGTCGTCGCCGGCTATGTCCGGTCGCCCTTCACCTTCGCGCGCAAGGGCGAACTGGCCGGCATGCGCCCCGATGACCTCGGCGCCGCGGCGATCCGCGCGCTGCTGGATCGCTTCCCGGTGCCGGCATCCGAGATCGAGGATGTGCTGTGGGGCTGCGCCTTCCCCGAGGGCGAGCAGGGGCTGAACATCGGCCGCGTGGTCGGCATGCTGGCCGGCCTGCCGCGCAGCGTGGCGGGAGCGACGATCAACCGCTGGTGCGGCTCGTCGATCCAGGCGGTGCAGGTGGCAACGGGCATGATCGCCACCGGCTGCGGCGAGGCGTTCATCTGCGGCGGCACCGAGTCCATGTCGCGGGTGCCGATGATGGGCTTCAACGTCCTGCCCAACCCGGCCTGGAGCCAGCAGGATGTGGATGATTACATCAGCGTCGGCCTGACCGCCGAGCGCGTGGCGCGGCAATACGGCATCACCCGCGAACAGCAGGACGCGTTCGGCCTGTGGAGCCAGACCAAGGCGCTGGCCGCCCGCCGCGAAGGCCGCATGGCGGCGGAGATCACGCCCATCCAGTTCGACGGCCGGACGGTGACGGACGACGGCTGCGTGCGCGAGACCTCGCTGGAGAAGCTGGCCGGCCTGAAGCCGGCCTTCCTGGAGGACGGCACGGTGACCGCCGGCACCTCCTCGCCGATGACCGACGGCACCACGGCGCTGCTGGTGTGCACCGAGGAGTTCGCCCGCCGCCACGGGCTGGAGGTGCTGGCGCGGGTGAAGAGCTTCGCGGTGTCCGGCTGCGAGCCGGGCGTCATGGGCCTGGGTCCCATCGAGTCGACGCGCAAGGCGCTGAAGCGTGCCGGCATCACCATGGCCGACGTGGACGTGGTGGAGATGAACGAGGCCTTCGCCGCCCAGGCCATCGCCTGCGCCCGCGACCTGGAGATCCCGGAGGAAAAGCTGAACATCGACGGCGGCGCCATCGCCATCGGCCACCCGCTTGGCGCCACCGGCGGCCGGCTGGTTGGCAAGGCCGCCCAGCTCCTCAAGCGCACCGGCGGCCGCCACGCCGTCGCCACCCAGTGCATCGGCGGCGGCATGGGCATCGCCATGGTGCTGGAA
>JAEYOB010000091.1 GCA_023412175.1 Pseudomonadota bacterium
CGGCGGCTTCGTGCTGGGGCTGCCGCTCAACATGGACGGCTCGCAGGGGCCGCGCGCCCAGGCGGCGAACGCCTTCGCCGCCACGCTGGTGCAGCGCGCCGACCTGTTCGGCGGCTGGGAGCCGGACATCGCCTTCTGGGACGAGCGGCTGTCCACGGTCGCCGTACAGCGTTTCATGACCGACGAGGCCGACATGACGCGCAAGCGCCGCGGCGAGGTCGTGGACAAGATGGCCGCCGCCTACATCCTCCAGGGCGCGATCGACTCGCTGGCCTATGCCCGCCGTCAGGCCGAGGCTGCGGCGCGGGCGGACGAGGACGACGAAGACCGCGACGACTGATCCGGGATGGCCACCGTCGCCGGCGCGCTGGCGCCCATCTTCCTGCTGATCCTGATCGGCCACGCCCTCCGCCGCTTCGAGCTGGTGCCGGCCGCGTTCTGGCTGCCGGCCGAGCGGGTCACCTACTTCCTGTTCTTCCCGTGCCTGATCATCGACGAGCTGGCGCGGGCGAACCTCGCCGCGTTCGACGTGCTGCCGATGGCGGCGGCGCTGGTCATCGCAACGCTGGCCGCGGCGCTGCTGCTGCTGGCCGGGCGGCGCCTGCTGCCGCTGGACGGGCCGGCCTTCACCTCGGTGTTCCAGGGTGGGATCCGCTTCAACACCTACGTCGGGCTGGCCGCCGCGCGGGCGCTGTTCGGCCCGGCCGGGCTGACGCTGACCGCGGTGGGAATCGCGCTGCTGATCCCGCTGGTCAATGTCCTGAGCATCGCCGTGCTGGCCAGCCACGGGCAGGATTCCAAGGGAGCGAGCCTCAAGGCGGTGATCGGCGGTCTGGTGCGCAACCCGCTGATCATCGGGGCCGCCGTCGGGGCGTTCCTGACCCTGAGCGGCATCGGCAAGCCGCCGCTGATCGGCGACGTGGTGGACATCCTGGCCCGCGCCGCGCTGCCGCTTGGGCTGCTGTCGGTCGGCGCCGGGCTCGACCTGGGCGCCGCGCGGTCGGCAGGCACCGGCGTCCTGGTGTCGAGCGGCGTCAAGCTGCTGCTGCTGCCGGCCCTGACCGCGCTGGCGTGCCTGGCGCTGGGCGTGGACGGCCTGCCGCTCATCGTGGCGGTGCTGTTCAACGCCCTGCCCTGCGCGCCCAGCGCCTACATCCTGGCGCGCCAGATGGGCGGCGACCACACGCTGATGGCAACCGTCATCACCGTCCAGACCCTGCTCGCGGCATTGACGCTGCCGCTGGTGCTGGTGCTGTTCGGGTAGGCACCCTCCGCGGCGGCACAGTCATACGCCACATGGACAGTGGTCTTTCCGAAAAGTCACATGCCTTTCGCGCTATTTCATTTTGAATTTAAATTGATTCTTTGTGCAATTGGCCACCTCGCCGGTTCCGCTGCGGTAGCCCTTTGCCGACACGACCACCGCTCCAGATTCATTACCCCTGCTAACTATACCGTTTTACTATGACATTGCAGCCATTCCTCAACCGAAGGTCGACTTGCCCGGCCTGTCGTTATATGCTCCTCGGCATAAGGTACTTCCAAACGGCAGAGCGGGGGCTTCATGTGCCAGTTTGCGACACCTGAGTGCGGCTCTGTCTGCCGCGCCATCAAGACCGTTCGCGACTTGAGCCGCAGCCGGGTCGGCCTCGAAGCTCGGGAATATCTGATCAACGTGGAGCGGAATCTGCTGGGGATGCTCAGCTGCAACGCCCCTTTCGGAACGGAAGCGGCACGGCGGCCGGTACCGATGGCCGCCGAATAGCGTCGGCCCCGCATCACCCCGGCCCAACATTACTCCAGCCCAAATTTACTCCGGCAATGTCGACGAGCCGTCCACGTCCGTTGACGTGCAACGTTTCAGCCCGTCCTCGCCGATCTCGTAATAGTCGCCCTTGAAGTCGGTCCAGATGTGCTTGTCGGCACGCAGCCCGGTGGGCTCGTCGAGGCTGCCGGCGCTGACGTCGAGACGCGCCCCGCCGATCGGATCCCAGAACAGGCCGGCGCCGCAGCGGGAGCAGAACCCCCGCCGCGCCGTCTCGGACGATTGATACCAGTTCAGCGTCTCGTCCTTCAGCAGGCGGAACGCGTCGCGCGGGAAGGTGGTGTAGGCGCCGACGTGGCTGTGCTGGCGGCGGCACTGGCCGCAATGACAGAACGAGATTGGCCCCGGCTGCGTGGCGATCTCGTAGCGGATGCCGCCGCAGGCGCAGCCGCCCGTCCAGGTGCGCCGTTCACCACCCATGGATCAGCCCCTCCAGAACGGCTTATCGGCCTCGAAGCCGGCGTCGGCGCGCGAGACGCCGATGTCGCTCAGCAGGTGATCCGACAGCGATTCCAGCGCCTGCCGCTGGCGGCGCCGCTCCTGCCACGTCGCAAGCTTGTCGGTGGCGCTGACCACGGCCCGGCCGACCGCCTGGAACAGGCCGCCGTCGGGGCGGTGCGAGGTGCGCGAGAAGACCGTGTTCGTGCTCTGGCTCATGGCTCTCGTCTCCTAATCGGACTGCGTGGAGAGCAGTGTTGTTCCGAAGACGAAGATGGACCACCCGATCCTTGCGGACAAACGATGGTTTCTCATATGATGGATTAGGAAATCTAATGGAACAAAATCGCCGATGAACCGCCGCCTGCCGCCGCTGAACGCCTTGCGCGCCTTCGAGGCTGCGGCCCGCCATCTGTCCTTCACAAAAGCCTCGGAAGAGCTTCACGTCACCCAAGCTGCGGTAAGCCATCAGATCAAGGCCCTGGAGGAATGGCTGGGGGTGCCGCTGTTCCGCCGGGTGAACCGCGGGCTGGTGCTGACCGACGCCGGGCAGACCTACCTGCCGCCGCTGCGCGAGGCGCTTGACCTGATGGCCAGCGCCACCGAGCGGCTGTTCCGCAAGGACTCCACCGGCACGCTGACCATCTCCACCATGCCGTCCTTCGCGGCGAAGTGGCTGGTGCTGCGGCTGGGGCGGTTCCAGGCGGAACACCCCGAGCTGGACGTGCGCCTGCACACCACCTCGCAGATGGTGGACTTCGCGCAGCAGGACGTGGACCTGGCGATCCGCTTCGGCAGCGGCAACTGGCCCGAGCTGCGGGTCGAGCGCCTGCTGAACGAGAACGTCTTCCCGGTATGCAGCCCGCGCCTGCTGCCCACCCTCAAGACTCCGGCCGACCTCAGGAAGCACACGCTGCTGCACGACGACTACATCATCAATTGGGGCACCTGGTGCGCCGCCGCCGGGGTGCAGGGGATCGACATCGCGCGCGGCACGCAGTTCACGGATTCGGCCCTCACGCTGCAGGCCGCCATGGAGGGGCACGGCGTGGCGTTGGCCCGGCAGGTGCTGGTCGCCGACGACCTCGCGGCCGGCCGGCTGGTGCAGCCGTTCGAGGTCATGCTGACCGGCCAGTACGCGTACTATTTCGTCGCACCGGCGCACTACATGACGCGCCCGAAGGTCAAGGCGTTCCGCGAATGGCTGTTCGTCGAGGCCGAGAACTACGCGGCGCAGATGAACCTGCCCGAACGCGCGTGATCGCGGGCATCAAATGGCCCTCCCACGATCTTGCGGGGCGCCGGGCACCCTCCTATAGTCGCGGCCCATGACCGCCACCGCCGCACCGCGTTTCCCGCACCGTCACCTGCTCGGCATCGAGGGTTTGACGGCGGGTGAGATTTCCCTCGTCCTCGACCTGGCCGACGGCTACGTCGAGCACAACCGGAAGCCCGACACGAAGGAATACATCCTCCGCGGGCGGACGGTGATGAACCTGTTCTTCGAGAACTCGACGCGCACCCGTACCTCGTTCGAGCTGGCCGGCAAGCGCCTGGGCGCCGACGTGATCAACATGTCGGTGGACGCCTCGTCGGTGAAGAAGGGCGAGACGCTGATCGACACGGCGATGACGCTGAACGCCATGCACGTCGATGCGCTGGTGGTGCGGCACTCCGAGTCGGGCGCGGTGAAGCTGCTGTCCGACAAGGTGAACTGCTCGGTCATCAACGCCGGCGACGGCAACCACGAGCACCCGACGCAGGCGCTCCTCGACGCGCTGGCGATCCGCCGCCGCCTGGGCCGGCTGGAAGGGCTGGTGGTGGCGATCTGCGGCGACATCCTGCACAGCCGCGTCGCGCGCTCGAACATCCACCTGCTGAACGCCATGGGTGCGCGCGTCCGCGTCGTCGCCCCGCCGACGCTGGTTCCCTCGGCCATCGCGCGCCTGGGCTGCGAGGTCCATCACACGATGAGCAGCGGCCTGAAGGACGCCGACGTGGTGATGATGCTGCGCCTCCAGAATGAGCGCATGAGCGGCCAGTACGTGCCCTCGACGCGCGAGTACTTCTACTTCTACGGCCTCGACTACGAGAAGCTGGCGGTCGCCAAGCCCGACGCGGTGATCATGCACCCCGGCCCGATGAACCGCGGCGTCGAGATCGACTCCGAGGTGGCCGACGACCTCAAGCGCTCGATGATCCTCGACCAGGTGGAACTCGGCGTCGCCGTGCGCATGGCCGTTCTCGACCTCCTGACCCGCGACCGCCGGGGAGCCCTGTGATGCCGAACACCCCCAGCAGTGCCGCCCGCGTCGCCTACGTCAACGCCCGCCTGCTCGACCCCGCCAGCGGCCTCGACACGCACGGCGCGCTGCTCACCGAGGGCACGAAGATCGCCGACCTCGGGCCCACGCTGTTCAACGACGGCGTGCCGGAGGGAATCGAGGTGGTCGATCTCGGCGGCCAGTGCCTCGCCCCCGGCCTTGTCGACATGCGCGTCATGGTCGCCGAGCCCGGCAACGAGCAGAAGGAAACGATCAAGAGCGTGTCGCGCGCCGCGGCGGCCGGCGGCGTGACCTCGATCGTCTGCCTGCCCAACACCGCCCCGGTCCGCGACGACATATCGGGGCTGGAGTTCCTCGCCCGGCGCGCCCGCGAGGTGAAACTCGTCAAGGTCTACGCCTACGCCACCGCGACGCGCGGCGCCGCGGGCTCCGAGATCACCGAGATGGGCCTCCTCTCGCGGGCCGGCGCGGTGGCCTTCACCGACGGCTTGCGGGCCATCGAGAGCGCCAAGGTGATGCGCCGCGCGCTCAGCTACGCCAAGGGCTTCGGCAAGCTGGTCATCCAGCACCCGGAGGAGCCGAGCCTCGCCTCCGGCGGCATGATGAACGCCGGCGAGATCGCCACCCGCCTCGGCCTGACCGGCATCCCGCGCGAGGCCGAGATCATTATGATCGAGCGCGACCTGCGCCTGCTGGAACTGACCGGCGGGCGGCTGCACTTCGCGCACGTCACCACGGGCGAGTCGGTGGAGATCATCCGCCGCGCCAAGGCGCGAGGCCTGAACGTCACCTGCGACACCGCCCCGCACTATGTGGCGCTGACCGAGACGGACATCGGCGAGTACCGCACCTTCGCCAAGGTCTCCCCGCCGCTGCGCGGCGAGATGGACCGACGCGCCGTCGTCGAAGGGCTGGCCGACGGCACCATCGACGCCATCGCCTCAGACCACATTCCCCAGGACCAGGACCACAAGCGCCTGCCCTTCAGCCAGGCCGACTTCGGCGTGATCGGCCTGGAGACCCTGCTGCCGCTGACGCTGGAACTGGCGCACAAGAAGAAGCTGACGCTCCTGCAGGCGCTGGCCTGCGTGACCGCCAAGCCGGCGGCGATCCTCGACCTGCCGGCCGGGCGTCTGGCGAAGGACGCGGCGGCGGACCTCCTGGTGTTCGATCCGGAGGTGCCATGGACGGTGGACGTGGACGCCTTCAAATCGAAGTCCAAGAACTCCCCCTTCGAGGACCGGCCGGTGCAGGGCTGCCCGCTGCGCACGGTGGTGGACGGCCGCACGGTCTGGCAGGCGGAAGGCTGATCCGGTGCTGACGCTGACCGTCGCGGCCCTGCTGGGCTACCTGCTGGGCTCGATCCCGTTCGGGCTGGTTCTGACGCGGCTGGCCGGGTACGGCGACATCCGCAAGATCGGCTCCGGCAACATCGGCGCCACCAACGTGCTGCGCACCGGCAACAAGCCGCTGGCGCTGGCCACGCTGCTGCTCGACAGCGGCAAGGGCGCCATCGCGACCCTGGCCGCCCTGTACCTCGCCGGCGAGGACGCCGCGCTGCTTGCCGCCGCCGGGTCCCTGGTGGGCCACAGCTTCCCGGTGTGGCTGGGCTTCAACGGCGGCAAGGGCGTGGCGACGACGCTGGGCGTGCTGCTGGCGGCGGCGTGGCCGGTGGGCGTGCTGGCCTGCCTGACCTGGCTGGTGGTGGCGCTGCTGTTCCGCATCTCGTCGCTGTCGGCGCTGGTGGCGGTGGGCCTCAGCCCGGTCACGGCGTGGTTCCTCGCCGGGCCGAAGATGGCGCTGCTGTGCGTGCTGGTCACGGTGCTGGTCTTCATCCGGCACGAGGCGAACATCCGCCGGCTGCTGAAGGGCGAAGAGCCGAAGATCAATTTCAAGAAAAAGGCGGCCTGATTCCCCAATTCCTCACGGGATTGGGGAATATTAAATACCAACGCACGTTTTCGCGTTGCCCGTGACGCGTGTCGGTTGTACAAAATCGGCGCATGACGCAACCGCGCCGCCCGCTCACCGATGCCGAACGGATCGACTGGCTCCGCCTGATCCGCACGGAGAACGTCGGCCCGATCACCTTTCACCGGCTGCTCGACCAGTACGGCTCGGCGAGGAAGGCCATCGAGGCGCTGCCTGAGCTGGCGCGCCGCGGCGGGCGCATCAAGCCGCTGAAGATCGCCGCCAGGGCCGACGCCGAGCGCGAACTCGCCGCCAACGCGACGATCGGCGCCCGGCTGCTGTGCTCGTGCGAGCCCGACTACCCCGAACCGCTGGCCGCCGTGGACGACGCGCCGCCGGTCATCTCCGTGCGCGGGCACGTCCACCTGCTGAAGCGCCGGGCCGTCGCCATGGTCGGCGCCCGCAACGCCTCGCTGACCGGCAAGAAGTTCGCGGAAAAGATCGCCCGCGAGCTGGGCGACGCCGGGCTGCTGGTGGTTTCGGGCCTCGCCCGCGGCATCGACACCGCCGCGCACCGCGGCGCGCTGGGCGGCGGCACGGTCGCGGTGATGGCCGGCGGGGTGGACGTGGTCTACCCGGAGGAGAACGAGGGGCTGTACCGCGACATCGTGGCGCAAGGCGCCGTGGTGGCGGAGAGCATCGTCGGCACCCAGCCGCAGGCACGCCACTTTCCCCACCGCAACCGCATCGTTTCCGGGTTGTCGCTGGGCGTTCTGGTGGTCGAGGCGGCGTTGAAGTCGGGGTCGCTGATCACCGCGCGCATGGCGCTGGAGCAGGGGCGCGAGGTGTTCGCCGTGCCCGGCTCGCCGCTCGATCCGCGCTGCAACGGCGCCAACAACCTGCTGCGCCAGGGCGCCACGCTGGTGGAGACGGCAGAGGACGTCCTGCGCGTCTTTCAACACCTCAGGGCACCACCCCTGGGCGAACGCGATCCCGACCTGTTCGCCCCTCCCCCACCCGCGATTCCCGACGATCCCGAGATCGGGAGGGCGCGTGGCATTGTTATCGAAAACCTCTCCCCCACCCCCGTCACCATTGACGAACTGGTCCGCGGGTGCCAATTGTCCGCACCGGTGGTGCTGACCGTCGTGCTGGAACTTGAACTGGCCGGCCGCGTCCAGCGCCAGCCGGGCAACCGGATCGCATTGATCTGACGCCCCGACGGGGCATTTTGGGCACACGGGCATTATTGGGGCGAGGGGCTCTTGACGGGCAGCAACGTCGTCATCGTCGAATCACCGGCCAAGGCGAAGACCATCAACAAATATCTGGGCGACGACTTCACCGTCCTCGCCAGCTTCGGGCACGTGCGCGACCTTCCGGCGCGCGACGGCTCGGTGCGGCCGGACGAGGACTTCGCCATGGAGTGGGAGCTTGGCGACCGCTCCAAGCGCCACATCGACGAGATCGCCAAGGCGGTCAAGAGCGCCAAGCGCGTCTACTTGGCCACCGACCCGGATCGCGAGGGGGAAGCCATCGCCTGGCACCTGTCGGAGCTGCTGAAGGAAAAGCGGCTGTCCGACAAGGTCGAGGTGCAGCGCATCACCTTCAACGAGATCACCAAGAACGCCGTGCAGGCCGCCCTCAAGGCGCCGCGTGACGTCAGCCGCGAGCTGGTGGACGCCTATCTGGCGCGCCGCGCGCTGGACTATCTGGTGGGCTTCACCCTGTCGCCGGTGCTGTGGCGCAAGCTGCCGGGCTCCAAGTCGGCCGGGCGCGTGCAGTCGGTGGCGCTGCGGCTGGTCTGCGAGCGCGAGGCCGAGATCGAGGCGTTCCGCCCGCAGGAGTACTGGACCATCGACGTGGGCTTCACCACGCCGGGCGGCGCCAACTTCACGGCGCAGCTGACCCAGCTCGACGGCCGGAAGCTCGACAAGTTCGGCCTGCCCAACCAGGAGGCGGCGGACCGGGCGGTCACCAAGATCAAGGCGAACGCCAACTGGTCCGTGGCCTCGGTGGAGCGGCGGCAGGTGCGGCGCAACCCGTACGCCCCGTTCACCACCTCGACGCTCCAGCAGGAGGCCTCGCGCAAGCTGGGCTTCGGCGCCACCCGCACGATGCGCCTTGCCCAGAAGCTGTACGAGGGCGTGGACATCGGCGGCGAGACGGTCGGCCTCATCACCTACATGCGTACCGACGGCGTCACGCTGTCGCAGGAGGCCATCGAGGCGTCGCGCCGCCTGATCGCCGAGCATTGGGGCGAGAAGTACGTGCCGGGCGCGCCGCGCGTCTACAAGACTGCCGCCAAGAACGCCCAGGAGGCACACGAGGCGATCCGGCCGACCGACCTGTTCCGCCGCCCGGACACCGTGTCCGCCTATCTCGACAGGGACGAGCTGCGCCTCTACGAGCTGATCTGGAAGCGCACGCTGGCCTCGCAGATGGAAAGCGCCGTGCTCGATCAGGTGTCGGTGGACGTGGCCTCGACGACGAAGGATGTGGTGCTGCGCGCCTCCGGTTCGATCCTGGTGTTCGACGGCTTCATGCGCGTCTACCAGGAGGACAAGGACGACGCCGCGGACGGCGACGATCAGGACCGCCGCCTGCCCGCCATGGCCGAGCGCGACGCGCTGGCCCGCGGCCCCATCGAACCCGCCCAGCACTTCACCCAGCCGCCGCCGCGCTACACCGAAGCCAGCCTCGTCAAGAAGCTGGAGGAGCTGGGCATCGGCCGCCCGTCCACCTACGCTTCGATTCTCCAGGTCCTTCAGGACCGCGAGTACGTGCGCCTGGACAAGCGCCGGTTCGAGCCGTCCGACCGCGGCCGTCTGGTCACCGCCTTCCTGAAGAATTTCTTCAACCGGTACGTGGAGTACAACTTCACCGCCGACCTTGAGAACCAGCTCGACGAGATCTCCGGCGGGCGGATCGACTGGAAGGCGGTGCTGCGCGAGTTCTGGCGAGCCTTCTCCGGCGCCGTCGAGGGCACCAAGGACCTGACCATCACCCAGGTGCTGACCGCGCTCGACGAGGAGCTGGGCCAGCACTTCTTCCCGGCCGGCGCCGGCAACGGCGGCACCGACCCGCGGGTGTGTCCCGGCTGTGGCCAGGGGCGGCTGGGGCTGAAGCTCGGCAAGAACGGCGCCTTCATCGGCTGCTCCAACTACCCGGAATGCCGCTACACCCGACCGCTCGCCGTCGCCAACGACGAGAACGGCCAGGAACAGGAAGGGCCGCGCGAACTCGGCGACGATCCCGAGGCCGGCCTGCCGGTCTCCGGCCGCCGCGGCCCCTACGGCGCCTACATCCAGCTCGGCCCGCCGCGCGGCTGGGAAGAGAAGCAGGCCGAGGAGAAGAAGGCCGCCGAGGAGGAGAAGGCCCAGAACGCGAAGGCCGGCGGCAAGAAGACCAAGGCCAAGAAGGCCAAGGACGACACGCCGAAGCCCAAGCGCGTCTCGCTGCCGCGCGGCATGGCGCCGGCCGACGTGGACCTGGACACCGCGCTGCGCCTGCTGGCGCTGCCGCGCGTGGTCGGCAACCACCCGGAGACCGGGCAGGAGATCCAGGCGGGCATCGGCCGCTTCGGGCCGTACCTGAAGCACGGCACCATGTACAAGTCGCTGACGCCGGACGACGACGTGCTGACCGTCGGCATGAACCGCGCCGTCGATCTGCTCGGCGAAGCGGCCAAGAAGGCGGCCACCCCGGCGGTGACGCTGGGCGACCACCCGAAGACCGGCAAGCCGGTGACCACCGGCTCCGGCCGGTTCGGCCCCTACGTAAAGCACGGCTCGACCTACGCCTCGATCCCCAAGGGCGTCGAGGCCTCCACCGTGACGCTGGCGCAGGCTCTGGAATGGCTGGAGGCCAAGGCGGCGAAGGACGCCGGCAAGAAGGGCAAGGCCGCCGGCGACGAGGCTCCTGCGGCCGAGGAAAAGAAGAAGGCCCCATCGAAGGCCAAGGCGGGAACCAAGACGGCCGCCAAGGCGTCTACCGCCAAGAAGGCCGCCGCCAAGTCGAAAAACGACGAGTCGAAGGACGACGAGTCGAACGACGAGAAGCCGAAGGCGGCCGCCAAGAAGCGGGTGCAGGCCTAGCCTCTCACCCCCTTGCCCCTCGCGGGTGAGGGGGCACGCACCCCTCGATGTTGGGGGCCTGATGAGCATCACCGTCGACGATCTGGAAGACCTGCGCCTCGCGGTGCAGCGGTTGGAGAACCCGAGCCTGGCGGCGCGCCTCGCCTCCATGGTGGGGGCGCCGGTGGAGATGCTCGGCGACGCCCTGCCGGAGAAGGCCAGGGCCGTCGTCGCCAAGGCCACCGGCACGGCGCTGGAGAAGGCGCTGCAGGTGGCGCTCGCCACCATGCGCGGCCAGACGGGACGCGAAGCCGGCGGCCCGGCGGACCTGCTCCACAAATCCGCGGCCGGGCTGTCGGGCGCCATGGGCGGGCTGTTCGGCCTGCCGGCGCTGATCATCGAACTGCCGGTGTCCACCACCATCATGCTGCGGTCCATCGCCGACATCGCGCGCTGCGAGGGCGAGGATCTGCAAAGTTCGGAGACGGCGCTGGCCTGCCTGCAGGTCTTCGCGCTGGGCGGCCGGTCCGAAGCCGACGACGCCATGGACGCCGGCTATTTCGCGGTGCGCAGCGCGCTCGCCCGCACCATGACCCAGGCGGCCGAGATCATCGCCGAGCGCGGCTTCGTCGCCGAGGGGGCGCCGGTGTTGATCCGCTTCCTGGGCGGCATCGCGTCCCGCTTCGGCGTCACCGTCGGACAGAAATTCGCGGCACAGGCGCTGCCGGTCATCGGCGCGGCCGGCGGGGCGCTGGTCAACCTCGCCTTCATCGACCATTTCCAGGATGTGGCCCGCGGCCACTTCGCCGTGCGCCGGCTGGAGCGCAAGTACGGTGTGGACGCCGTCAAGGCCGCCTACGAGGCGTTGCGCGACGGACAGCCGGTTCCCGTGAGCTAGGCCACAGCGCCCCCCAGCGGCGCCCGATAGGCTGTGGGGTCACGCCAATCCGGAGGGCACACCATGCGCCTGCTCGCCTACGCGATCGCCGCGTCGATCGTCACCATCGTCTTCACCGCCAACAGCCGGCGCTCCGAGCTGCTGGCCGACCTGACCGTGCCGCGGGACGACGGCGTCGTCATCCGCGACGCCCAGGGGCGCTTCGTCGGCACCCTTGAACGCGAAGGCTCGCGCAGCATCGGCCGCGAAGCGCACCGCGCCGCCCGCGCCGCCCGATTCCAGCGGGTTTTCAAGGATCGCTGAGAGCGGATCGCGAACGGACCCAGCGCATCACCCCGCCCGCAAGCGGGGTCCACAGCCCCATGGTGACGCCCGCCGCCTTCAGCGCGCGGGCGGTCCATTGGTTGCAGGTGTCGAATGGGCTGTAGCTCCCGACCGCCGGGTAGAACCGGTCGTCACCGCCATAGCTGGCGCCGAGCAGCGGCCGCACCGGCTCCTGGAAGCTGGCGCGCACGAACCCGGCCAGCCGCCGGTACTGCCCCTCCGCCAGGACCAGCCGCCCGCAGTCCGGGCTGCCGGCCGGCGACGGCAGATGATAGACGTGCACGACGCTCGGCCCGCCGCCGAACACCGCGCGCCACGCCGTGCGCAAGTCCACGTCGGCCCAGGAGCGGGTCTCCAGATAGAACTCCCGGTCGCCCCAACCGAACGAGACGTGCGTGGCCGCCGGGTCGGCCAGCGGAAAGTCGGCGCGCGGCAGGAGGACCGTCCAGTCCACCGTTTCGGTGGTCGCCGGCAGCATCAGGTCGGTATGCACGCCGTTGGTGCAGACGAACAGCTCGATACCATCCATGGCCGGCGGCTCGCCGCGCACCGGAACAAGCGGCAGCGTCAGCGCCGCGATCCCGTAGGCGAGCGGCGGGGCAAGAAGGGATGCGGCGAGCAACTTTCCGATCATCCCGCGGTGATGGGAAAGCAATGTGGCCACCATAGGGCACTGCAATCGGCGTTGGAATCGGCGGCGTCTGCCTTTACTTACCCGTAAGCCCCCTCCCCAACCCCGCGGATCCCTTGACCTCCTTCCCCACCAAGGACGCCGTCCTCGCCTTCATCCGCCAGAGCACCGTGCCGGTCGGCAAGCGCGAGATCGCCCGCGCCTTCAAGCTGGGCGGCAGCGCCGACCGAGAGCGCCTCAAGGAACTGTTGAGGGAGCTGGAATCCACCGGCGCCGTCGAGCGCGGCCGGGGCCGCCGCATGGCGCCACCGCAGACCCTGCCGGAGGTGGCGGTTCTGGAGGTGACCGGAGTCGACCCGGACGGCGAGGTGCTGGCCCGCCCCCTCACCTGGGCCGGCGAGGAGGCGCCGCCGCGCATCTTCATGATGCCGGAGAGGAAGGGCCACCCGGCGCTGGCCGAGGGCGAGCGCGTGCTCGCCAAGCTGTCGCGGATCAACGAGCGCCTGTACGAGGCGCGCACCATCCGCCGCATCGAGGGCACGACCGGCCGCGTGCTGGGCGTCTACCGCCTTGGCCCGGACGGCGGCCGGATCGTCCCCACCGACCGCCGCAACAAGAGCGAGCTGTTGGTGCTGCCCGCCAACGCCGGCGGCGCCGCGGAGGGTGATCTGGTGCTGGTGGACGTGCTGCCGGCCACCCGCCTCGGCCTCGCCCAGGCCCGCGTGGCGGAGGTCGTCGGCCCGACCGCCGAGCCGCGCTCGGTCAGCCTGATCGCCATCCACACGCACGGCCTGCCCACGCTCTTCCCGCACGCCGCCGAGCGCGAGGCGGAGCGCGCCAAGGTGCCGCCGCTGGGCGACCGCGAGGATTTGCGGGCCGTCCCCCTGGTCACCATCGACGGCGCCGACGCCCGCGACTTCGACGACGCGGTGTTTGCCGAGCCCGACACCGACCCGGCCAACCCCGGCGGCTGGCACCTGATCGTCGCCATCGCCGACGTGGCCTATTACGTACGCCCCGGCACGGCGCTGGACCGCGCGGCGTTCGAGCGCGGCAACTCCTGCTATTTCCCCGACCGCGTCGTGCCCATGCTGCCCGAGGCGCTGTCCAATGACCTCTGCTCGCTGCGCCCGCGGGAGGACCGCGGCTGCCTCGCCGCACATCTGTGGATCGGCGCCGATGGGACCTTGCGCCGGCACCGCTTCGTGCGCGGCCTGATGCGCTCCGCGGCGCGCCTGACCTACGAGCAGCTCCAGGCCGCCCGCGACGGCCGCACCGACGACACCACCGAACACCTCGCGGAGCCGGTCATCGCGCCCCTGTACGCGGCGTACGCCTGTCTGTGGGCGGCGCGGGGGCGGCGCGGCACGCTGGATCTCGACCTGCCGGAGCGGCTCGTGCGGCTGGACGAGGCCGGCCGCGTCGCCGGGATCGCCCCGCGCGAGCGCCTGGACAGCCACAAGCTGATCGAGGAGTGCATGATCTGCGCCAACGTCGCCGCGGCGGAGAGCCTGGAGGCGGCCGGCGTGCCCTGCATGTACCGCGTCCACGACCGGCCCGCCCCCGACAAGCTGGAGGCGCTGCGCGAGTTCCTCGAAGGAATCGGCTACAGCCTCGCCAAGGGGCAGGTCCTCAGCCCCGCCCACTTCACCCGCATCCTCAGGAAGGCCGAGGGCACGCCCGAGGCGCAGCTGGTCAGCGAGGTGGTGCTGCGCACTCAGGCGCAGGCGGTGTACGCGCCGGACAACCTGGGCCATTTCGGGCTGGCGCTGCGCCGCTACGCGCACTTCACCTCGCCGATCCGCCGCTACGCCGACCTCGTGGTGCACCGGGCACTGATCCGTGCGCACAGGCTGGGCGTCGGCGTGCTGGACGACGCGGCGGTGGCGCAGATGGCCGACATCGCCGAGCACATCTCCTTCACCGAGCGCCGCGCCGCCTCGGCCGAGCGCGACGCCATCGACCGTTACACCGCATCGTTCCTGTCCACCCACGTCGGCGCCATCTTCAGCGGGCGGATAACCGGCGTGACGCGCTTCGGCCTGTTCGTCCGCCTGGACGAGAGCGGCGCCGATGGCCTCGTCCCGGCCAGCACCCTGCCAGACGACCGCTACGAGCATGTTGAGCACCAGCACGCCCTGATCGGTGAGCGCTGGGGCCGGGTCTACCGCCTGGGCGCCCCGGTCAAGGTGGCGCTCAAGGAAGCCGACCCGCTGACCGGCAGCACGCTGTTCGCCCTGCTCGACCCGGACGGCGCCGATCTGCCGTGGCTTTCCGGCAACAGTGTCCATCACCCACGGGAATCAACCGCCCGTAAGGCCAACCTCAAGGCCCGCCCCAGCCGCCGTGGCAGCAAGGCCACAGCACGTGGGAATTAGGGCACGTGGCCCCGCGCCTCAAAATTTGCCCCCACAACCGCCCGCGCAGAAGTGCTATCTGATACCTCGATAGGTGTGTGTCGGGCCGTTGCGGGCGTGTCGCCCGCTGTACGTGCGGTCTGACGTACAGGCGGAGGCGCGTTCGACCGTCATGGGTATCGGGCATCGCGGAGCATCCTTGCAGCGGCATCTCGCCGCTCCCCTGGCCGCCCTCGCTTTCGTGGTCGGGTGCACCGGCGATCCGCCCGCGCTGGCCGCCGCCGACGGCAGCATGGTCAGCGAACAGGTCTTTTCGGTGGGTTACGGCCGTATCGCCGAGGCTTACCTGCAGCCGGTGGACATGCGCCAGCTCGGCACCGACGGGTTGAAGGCGCTGGCGGCGATCGACCCGGCCATCACCGTCACCCGCGACAAGGACACCGTACGCCTGTACGCGTCGAGCACCCCTGTGTTCGAGGCGCCCTCCCCGAAGACCAACGACGCCGCCGGCTGGGCGCACGTCACCGTCCGCGCCGTCGAGCGTGCCCGCCAGCACTCCGCGGCGTTGCGCGCCACCTCGGCCGAGCGCATCTACCAGACCGTGTTCGACGGCATCGTCGCCGACCTCGACGGCTATTCCCGCTACACCGACGCCCAGCGCGCGACCGGCGAGCGCGCCCAGCGCGAAGGCTATGGCAGTGTCGGCGTGACGCTGGCGGCATCGGCCGGCCGGCTGCTGATCAGCGAGGCGCACGGCCCGGCCGAGCGCGCCGGCATCCGCGCCGGCGACGTGCTGATGGCGGTGGACGGCAC
>JAEYOB010000100.1 GCA_023412175.1 Pseudomonadota bacterium
TCGACGAACTGGCCGCCGCCATCGCCAACGCCGGCTGGCGCCTGCACGAGGGCGGCGCCGAGCGCGCCTTCCTGCTGGCCGAGGAGGCGCGCCGCCGCCGCGAGGCGGAACTGGCGAACGCCTCCAAGTCGCGCTTCCTGGCCGCCGCCAGCCACGACCTGCGCCAGCCGTTCCAGGCCATGCGCCTCTATCACTACCTGCTGGAGGGGCGCCTTGCCGACGACCGGGCGCGCGACGCGCACCGCCAGCTCGGGACCGCCCTGCAATCGGGCGAGATGCTGCTGAACGCGCTGCTGGACGTCTCGACGCTGGAAGCCGGCACGGTCCGCCCGCAAATGGTGGACGTGCCGGTCCGCGACGTGCTCGACGCCAAGCTGACCGAACTGCGCCCGATGGCCGAGGCCAAGGGGCTGACGGTGCGCCAGCGCCCCTGCGGCGCCTGGGTGCGCAGCGATCCGCTGCTGCTCGGCCGCATCGTCGGCAACCTGCTGGCCAACGCCGTGCGCTACACCCAGCGGGGCGGAATCCTGGTTGCCTGCCGCACGCGCGGCACGCGGCTCCGCATCGAAGTGTGGGACACCGGCATCGGCATCCCCGACGACAAGATCGAGGCGATCTTCGAGGATTTCTATCAGGTGGACAACGCCGCACGCGACCACCGGCACGGGCTGGGGCTCGGGTTGTCGGTGGTGCAGCGCACGGCGCGGCTGCTGGGCCATCCGCTGACCGTCCGCTCGCGCGCCGGCCACGGTTCGGTGTTCGCGGTGTCCGTGCCGCTGGCGAGGGCCGGCGCCCGCCTGCCGCCGCCGCGCGCGGGAGAACGCGGCCGGACGCCGGTGCGCAGCCTGCGCATCCTGCTGGTGGAGGACCAGCCCGACCAGCGGGCGGCGTTGTGCGCCATCCTGGAGGACGGCGGCCACACCGTCGCCACCGCGGCCGATGCCGACGGCGCGCTCGAGCTCGTGGCGGGGATGGAAACACCGCCGGACCTCATCATCACCGACCACCGCCTGCCCGGCCCGCTGACCGGCGCCGATCTGGTGGAGCGGGCGGCAGCGCACGCGGGGCGCCCCATCCCGTCGGTGATCATCACCGGCGACACCGACCCGAACCGCCTGCGCGAGGCGGCTGCACGCGGCCTGTGGCTGCTGCACAAGCCCATCGCCCCCGCCGACCTCCAGGAGATCGTCGCCACGGCGGCGGAAAGGGCGGAGGAAGCCAAGGCTTGATACGGATCAATCCGTTTTGAACCGGAATTCTGCTAAATTGCCCCGCCACGCCAACAGGTGCGATCACAGCATGCCCTCCCCAGGTTCCACGTTGGCCAGCGTGCGTCTGTTCGCCAGCTTCACGGCGGAGGAGCGCGACACGATCGCCGCGCGCGGGCACATGCAGGAAGCCCCGTCCGGAACCCTGCTGATCCGGGAGGGGGAGAAGGCCGACGCCATGTTCGCCCTCCTCAGCGGCTCGATCCGGGTGCTGCGGCGGGGAGCCGGCGGGCACGACGTGGTCATCGCCACGCTCGGCCCCGGCGAATGCTTCGGCGAGATCGCGCTGCTCGACGGGGACCAGCGCTCAGCCACGATCATGACGACCGAGACGTGCCGCTACTTCACCCTGCGCCACGACGCCTTCTGGGACCTTGCCGGGCCGTCGCCGCCGCTTCTGCGCAAGCTGCTGGCCGAGCTCAGCCAGAAGATGCGCGACACCTCCGGACGGCTCGCCCACGCGGAGCTGGAGGCGCGCATGCTGGCGGCCGAAGGGGAAGTGCGCCGGCACCGCACCATCGCCCATGCCGTGACCGGCCTGGCGCACGAGATAAACACGCCGCTCGGTATCTGCGTGTCGCTGACCAGCTTCCTGGAAGGCTGGATGGCGCGGGCGCCGCAGAACGTCGCCGCCGACCTGGAGGAGCCGGTCGGCATCATCAGCGACAACCTCCGGCGCGTGGTCTCGCTGATGCAGGAGTTCCACGCCCTGGCGGCCGACCAGCACGGCGACCAGCTGGTGTCCGCCGACCTGCGCGAACTGCTCGACGAATGCCGCGGGAACTTCGCGGAGGAGCGGCCGGACCGGACACTGTCGGTCTCGGTCGCCGGCGCACCGTCGCCCTGGCGCGGCTACGGCGCCGCGATACAGCGCGTCGTCATGGAGCTTCTCGCCAACGCCGCCGTGCACGCCTACCCGGCGGGCGGCGGCCCGGTGGAGATCCTGCTTGCCGGGGACCGGCTTCAGGACCGCCCGGCCTACCGGGTGGAGGTCCGCGACCGCGGCGCCGGCATTCCGCCGGACCACCGGCACAAGCTGTTCGACCCCTTCTTCACCACAGCGCGCGGCAGCGGGCACAAGGGGCTGGGGCTGACCGTCGCCTACAACGCCGTCACCGGCCCGCTCGGCGGAACCTTCACCCTGGAGTCCGAGCCGGGCGCCGGGACTACGGTGACGCTGCTCATCCCGCAGCATCCCCCGCCGCGCGACGCGGCCGGCTGACCGCATCCGGACCCGGCGCGGCCGACCGCCCGGCCATCAGCGCGCCCACCCACAGGGGCGGCGCCCAGAAGAACGGCGAGGCGGCGATCAGCAGCGAGGCCGGCAGCGCCGACGACACCGTCCGGCTCATGTCCACCCACGCGCGCATGGCGGTCAGCGGGCCGAGCAGCAGAAGGCCCGGATCCGGCGGCGCGGGTGTCACCGGGTCGGCCGGGCGGGCGGGCATGCTCATCGGTGCGTCCTCCTTGTCCGTGCTGCTACATGGCCTCCCTGCGGCGGCGATCAAGCTCGGGCTTGAACGGCTGCGGAACTTGGCCCAAATCTGCGGCGCCGGCTCATGAGGGATATGACATGAAAATGAGGATTGCGGGAATTCTGGCGATTGCGGGCCTGCTGGCCGGTGCGCCGGCCGCGGCGCCGGTCCAGGCGGCGCTGCCGGCCCCGGGGGCCCGGCCGGCG
>JAEYOB010000137.1 GCA_023412175.1 Pseudomonadota bacterium
CGTTTGCCCGGAGGAGATGGGAAAGCACCTCTACAACCTGCTGCTCTGCATGCTCTACGGCGGCCCTCCCTTCATCCAGGACGGCGCGCTGGCGGCGCTCAACGCCAACCCGCCGGAGGTCGCGGCGATGCGCGCCGACTACGCCCGCCGCTCGGCCCTGATGAGTGGCATTCTGAGCGGCGCGGCGAACTGCCGGACGGCGCAGCCGGAGGGCGGCATGTTCGTCCTGCTCGACGTGCGCGGCACGGGGATGACGTCCGACGCCTTCGCGCACGCGCTGCTGGAGGCCGAAGGGGTGGCGGTGCTGCCCTGCGACGGCTTCGGCCCGAGCGCCACCGGACACCTCCGCATTTCCCTGACCCAGCCGGACGCCCTGCTGGAGGAGGCCGGGCGCCGCATCCTGCGTTTCGCCGCAGGGCTTGCCGGAGGCGCCGCGTAGCGCAATCGCCGCCATTGCCTGGGCGCGGGAAATTTGATAGGATGAATGTCCTATCGACTGCACTGGGAAACGGCCCATGAAACACGACCCAAAAACGCGTTTCATGGCGTTTCACAATGTTTCATTCGGGCGGATCGAAGCCCGACAGCACCTTGAAATAGGTGGGGAGCAGGGCCTCGCGCACGCCCCGACTCTCGACGATGCCTAGGGCGTAGTAACCGACCTGATGGTAGTAGGTGACGCGCGCCCGCACCTCCGCCTCCACGGCGGCGTAGCCCATCGCCTCGAAGATCCGG
Source organism: Pseudomonadota bacterium (assembly GCA_023412175.1). Lineage (GTDB taxonomy): Bacteria > Pseudomonadota > Alphaproteobacteria > Azospirillales > Azospirillaceae > Azospirillum. Next base: position 736 of record JAEYOB010000137.1, read on the forward strand.
CGCAGCACGTCGGTGCGCGTGGAATCGGCCTCGCGCACCAGGGCGGCCACCCGCCGCGACCCGCGTCCCCAGTCGCGCACCGCCGAATCCAGCGCCGGATCGAACTCCCTGCCATCCAGCCAGACCGCAACGAAGCGCTTCAGGCGGACGAGCGGCGGCGCTTCGCCCTCCAGCACCTTCAGAAACGGTTCGAGATTGGCATGGCGCCACTCGTCCAGCAGCGCGTCCAACAGCTCCGCCCGGCTCTTGAAGTGCCAGTAGAAGCTGCCGCGGGTCACCGCGATGCGGGCGGCAAGGCGATCCACCTTCACCTCGGACACGCCGCCCTCCACCAGCGCGCGGCGGGCGGCGGCGATCCAGTCCGCGCGGCTGAGGCGTTCGGCCGCGGTGCCCCCGTCCCTCTTCGCCATGCTCTCCGCCCCCCTCCCGCTTGACGCCCGAGAGACGGGCGTTCCATGGTGTTCTGTATGGTCTTATCAGAAACCGGGAGGAAAGCATGAGGCGGAGTCTTCTCTTGGGCGTGACTCTGCTGGCCGGGATGGCCGCGGGTCCGTTGCAGGCGGCCGACGTGAGCATCGCCGTCGTCGGGCCGATGACCGGCCAGCTCGCCGCCATCGGCGAGCAGATGAAGCGCGGCGTCCAGGCCGCCATCGACGAGATCAATGCCAAGGGCGGCGTCCAGGGCAACACGCTGAAGATCGAAGTCGGCGACGACCAGTGCGACCCCAAGCAGGCGGTCGCCGTCGCCAACCAGATGGTCAGCAAGGGCGTCAGGTTCGTGGTGGGCCACGCCTGCTCCGGCTCGTCGATTCCCGCCGCCTCTGTGTACGGCGAGAACGAGGTGTTCATGATCAGCCCGGCCTCGTCCGCCCCGACCTTCACGGACGAGGCGGCCAAGTCCGGCTTCAACACCATCATGCGCACCTACGGCCGCGACGACGCCCAGGGCACCTTCGTCGGCAAATGGCTGGCGGAGAAGCAGAAGGGCAAGCGGATCGCCGTCCTGCACGACAAGTCCGCCTACGGCAAGGGCCTCGCCGACGAGGTAAGGAAGGCGATGAACGCCGGCGGCCTCCAGGAGGTCACCTACGAAGCGATCACCGCCGGCGAGAAGGACTTTTCCGCCCTCGTCACCAAGCTCAAGCAGCAGAACGTCGATATCATCTATCTCGGCGGCTACCATGGCGAGGCGGCGCTGCTGATCCGGCAGGCGCGCGACCAGGGCCTGAACGCCACGCTGATGACCGGCGACTCGCTGGCCAGCCCGGAGTTCTGGAAGATCGCCGGCCCGTCGGGCGAAGGCACGCTGATGAGCTTCCCCAAGGAGCCGCGCAACATCCCCGCCGCCCGCGAGATGGTGGCGAAGTTCAAGGCGCAGGGATTCGAGCCGGAAGGCTTCACCCTGTTCAGCACGGCGGCCGTGCAGGTGATCGCCAGCGGCATCGACCGCGCCAAGAGCACCAAGCCCGACGCCGTCGCCAAGGCGCTGAAGGACGCTACCCCGAGCGACACGGTGCTGGGCCCGCTGGGCTTCGACGCCAAGGGCGACGTGAAGAACCCCGCCTACTCCATCTACGTCTGGCGCAACGGCAGCTACAGCGAGATGTGAACGGCCGGGCTCCCCCTCCCCCGCGCGGCTGGGGAGCCCTTTCCCTTCGAACGGCTTGCCGTCCTGCGCGCGCTGGACGACACTGGGCGGCAAGAAGACGCAGGGAGGAAGAATGCCGCTCGACCCACAGGACACCTTGTCCCGCCTGATCGCCGGACGCACCGACGAACTGGTCGAGCTGACCCGCGATCTGATCCGCATCCCCACCGTCAACCCGCCCGGCGACGCCTACGCCGACTGCGCCGAGTTCATCGGCCGCCGCCTCGCCAGGCGCGGCTTTCAGGTGGAATACGTCCGGGCCGAGGGGGTGAGCGGCGACAGTGACCGCTATCC
>JAEYOB010000152.1 GCA_023412175.1 Pseudomonadota bacterium
CCTTCGAGGAGGCGGTGGCCGCGGCCGAAGGCGGTTGGCGGGCGGTGACGGCGGCCTCCGGCCTCGCCGCCATCGCCACCGCGCTCACCGCCTTTACCAAGGCCGGCGATCACATCCTGGTGACCGACAGCGTCTATGGGCCGACCCGCCGCGTGTGCAACGACATCCTCGCGCGCTATGGGGTGGAGACCGAGTACTACGAGCCGCTGATCGGCGCCGGCATCGCCGGACTGATCCGTCCCAACACGTCGGTGGTGTTCCTCGAATCGCCCGGTTCGCTGACCTTTGAGGTCCAGGACGTGCCGGCCATCGCCAAGGCCGCCAAGGCCGCCGGCGCCACCGTCCTGATGGACAACACCTGGGCGACGCCGCTGTTCTTCAAGCCGTTCGAGCACGGGGTCGACGTGTCGATCCACGCCGCGACCAAGTACATCGTCGGCCATGCCGACGCCATGCTCGGACTGATGGTGTGCACCGAGGCGAGCTGGCCCATCGTCAAGAAGAACGCCGTGCGCTTCGGCACCTGTGCCGGGCCGGACGATCTGTACCTGGGCCTGCGGGGCTTCCGCACCATGTCGGTGCGTCTGAAGCGTCACCAAGAGAGCGCGCTGGCGCTTGCCGATTGGCTGGCGGCGCGGCCGGAGGTGGCGCGCGTCATCCATCCCGCCCGCCCCGGCGATGCCGGCCACGAGCTTTGGAAGCGCGATTTCACCGGCGCCAGCGGCCTGTTCGCCGCGGTGTTCAAGGGGGTGCCGAAAGCGGCCCTGGCCGCCATGCTCGATAGCCTGGAACTCTTCGGCATGGGCTATTCCTGGGGCGGCTTCGAAAGCCTGATCCTGCCCGCCCACCCCGCGGCGATCCGCACCGCCACCAAGTGGCAGGCCGGCGGCCCGCTGATCCGCTTCCACGCCGGGCTGGAGGACGTGGACGACCTGATCAGGGATCTGGACCGCGGCTTCGCCCGCCTGAACGCCGCTCTTTAGAGGACCGTACGATGAGCGAAGCCTTTTCCGACGTGCTCGCCGCCATCCGCTTCAACGAGGACGGGCTGGTCCCGGCCATCGCCCAGCAGGTCGGCAGCGGCGAGGTGCTGATGATGGCCTGGATGAACCGCGACGCGGTGCTCGAGACGTTGGCCACCGGCCGCGTCTGCTACTGGTCGCGGTCCCGGAGAGGATTGTGGCGCAAGGGCGAGACCTCGGGCCAGACCCAGCACCTCAAGGAATTCCGCATCGACTGCGATGGCGACACCCTGCTGCTGCTGGTCGAGCAGGACGGCGTTGCCTGTCATACGGGCAGGCGCGCCTGCTTTTTCCGCGCTGTCCGCGATGGCGGGCTGGTCACCGTGATGGACGTGGAGACCGATCCGGCTGTGTTGTACGGGAGCAACAAAACCGCTGGTTTGTAGGGAAATGCTGCACCGCACGATCGGATTGATCTATGTCAACGAGCCGAATCCACCAAAGCGATAAAACTTTGGTTGTCTCTAACCCTCCCTGTAATCGCCTTTGCCGGAGGTTCCGATTGGAACCTCCGGTTATTTTTTATGCGTAGAACACAGAATTGGCTCAATTTTCGGCACTTTCAAAATATTTGATCCAGATCAATGGGAGGTCTAGGCCGAAAGGCTATACCCGTCTCGTCTCTAACCCTCCCTATATCGACTTCAACCGGAGCCTCCTCGCGATGCTCCGGTTTTTTCTTGCCCTTTCGAGCGCCGTTCCGCGGGCCGGCCCCGTGATGCCGCACTGCGTCTATGGCCTCCGCCGCGCGCGGGCCCAACGCAGCAGCAGGCTTATGAGGGCGACCGGCACAACGACGACAGCTCCGACCATGATGTAGGGCAAGGCCCAGCGCACGACGCCGGCCGCCAACTCTCCCACCTCGCGCACCGTCGCCCATGTGTTGGTAAAAATGGAAGCCGGGTCGATGTCGAACACCGACAGCGCGAACCCGACGACAAAACACAACACGATGACCTTGACGATCCAACCCAAAGATCCACCTCCCTTGCGTCGTTGGGGCGACGCCGCTCATTCGCGCTAAACGGTTCGACAACGGATACGGTTCCGCTTGCCGCACGCGGCAGCTCCGCCGACATGGTTTGGAAACAACGCGATGGAGGCAGGTTTGGGTAAGCGCCACCACCTTTGGGCGGTCGCCGGCCTGCTCGTCGGCCGCTATGGAAACAGAGCCTCTTCCCAGGCGGAGGCTTACGCCCGCCAAGCCGAGCGTGACGGCGATGACGATGCCTGCAGTCTTTGGAACGATGTCGCAGGCAACCTGAACGGTTGCGCGCTCGCTTTGAAAAACGTTCCGCAGATCAGTGGCGACTGACACCCTCGCGCCATCTGGCATGCCTTTGCCGATGGATGTTGATGCGGCGCATTGGAAGTGACGCCCAGGGGGCTCGCCCCCCTACCCCTTATCCCCAGAATCGGTGGATAACTCTGTGGAGGAGCCCGCGGGGAAGCTGTGGCGACATGGCCCGGGGGCGAGTGCCTAAAATTTAGGCGCCGCTGATTCTTCCTTGTACAAGCGGCTTTTGCGCGTGTCTTCAGGCACAGGATTAAGTCATGTCACAGCCCCGTCATGGAGGGAGACGGGGCCGGCGGTTGCCCGGTTCCCCTCCCCGCCGCCGTAACGGTCAGCGCCTCCAGAAGCGGAATCCCTTGGCGGCCGGCTTTTTGGTGAACCAGAACATCCCGCCAACCTTCCAGAGGCCGGGCAAACTGGCATCGCTCCAAACGGGATCCAGCACCGAGAGAAGGTCCGGCGTTTTCGCGATGTGATAGACGGGGCAAAGGATCTCCGCCGTCTCCCCGCCCAGCAGGTAGCACGACAGAAGATACTGCTCGCTGTAGTAGCGGCGCAGCCAGACCTCCGGGTAGTCGTAAGGGAGGAAGATGTCGTGGATGCCGATGATGACGCCAGGGGCCAGTCTGGGCACGACCTCCGTCAGGAAGACGGTTGCGTCCGAATTCTGAAACGCCCGATGGCTGCCGTCCAGGAAGGCGATGTCGCCAGCCTTCAACGTATCGAAGATGGAGATGTCGACGCTTTCGAAGGGCTGGCGGACGATCTCGTCGCAGAGCGCGTTGATCTCGGCGCGCGGCGTGGGATCGATGGAGCACAGGCGGGTCGCAAGGCCCAGGTCGGAGACGGCCCGCCGTGCGAAGCGCGTGGAATTGCCCGAGCCCACCTCGATGTAGGTGGCCGGCTTGTAGCGGGCGAACATCGTGTAAAGCGAGATGGCGTCCAGCGCGCTGAACCACTCGTTCATCCAGAACGGCTCACCGTCCGACGAACGGTCCTGGTCGTTGAGCGGGATTCGACGAAAATTCTCGTGGTGGCGCAGGCTGTCGCTCAGGAACGAGCGATAGCGTTCGTTGCCGGCCCTGATCCGGGCCTGCATCTCGGGGGAAGGCGGCCGCTCCTTCGGCTGGACCGGATAATCGATTGGCAGAAAAAAAGTATGTGGGGATACTTCGGTATTGACGGCCACATCCGGCGGCGGAACATTATATTCCATAATCAAACCCTCCCGCTGTATACGCTAATTCACTAAGACTCCAGTCAAAGCAGGCCACAGAACGCCATTGATACAATGGCAGCCAGAACAAGACGTCTACATAAGCGTACCTAAGCATAAATGCCGGTAGAACGCACGAGTGTTTTATCGTTGCGGAGAGAACCGGGCGAACAATCCGGGATATGGAGACTTTCCCATGCCGGACAGAGCTGAGAGACCGTTTGGAAACCTCGTCGGATAGCCGGTTCTTCCTATTCCGTCATCCCCGCGAAGGCGGGGATCCAGAGTTCCCTCAAGAAATTCCCGAACCCGAAGCCTGGATCCC
>JAEYOB010000212.1 GCA_023412175.1 Pseudomonadota bacterium
TGATCGGGCTGGGGGAACGCGACCCGACGGACATGGAGATCCGCGAACACGCCTTCGCCATGGTCCGTGCCGCGACCGCGGAAAGCGGCCTCGACGGCCCGGTCGCCGCAGCCCTGGACCGCGATTCGCCAGAGGACGCGGAGGATCTGATCCAACTGGCCGATGCCATGGGCCTGCCGGTGGCCCCGGCGCTCCGCACGCGGTTCACCGAGGAAACCAGCGGGTGGCGGGCGAAGGCGCGGGTGCTCAGGCGGGTCGGCACGGGGTTCGTCACCGGGGAAGGCGAGGACGACGTGTCGCTGGCGGCCGCCATCGTCTCGGACCTGACGGTGGTCGGCGACGTCCGGAGCCTGGGCGGCGAGACCCTGAACCATCTGCGCGGGCAGACCGTGGACGAGTTTGTTGTCGGCCTGTCGGTGGCTGGGATCGGCATGACCGCGGCCACCCTGGCGAGCGGCGGTGCGGCGTTCCCGGCGCGGGTCGGGGTGTCGGTCATGAAGGCCGCGCGCACCGGCAGGCGGCTGACCAAGGCCTTCGGCGCGGAACTTTCGACGCTGGTGGCGCGGACCGCCGACATGCCCGGCCTGAGGCGCCGGATTGCCGCTGGCGAGGATTTGCTGACGGCAACCCGCCGGCACGCGTCGGCCCTGGACACCACCGCGCTGCGGCGCGTCGCCGGTTCGGTGGGCGGCATCGGCGAGGCGACCTCGGTCCGCACGGCGCTGGGCGTGCTCCGGCACGTCGACGACGTTCAGGAACTGGGCAAGGCTGAGCGGGTGGCGAAGGCGATGCGCGCCTCCACCGGGGGCGCCTTCCGCGTGGTCGGCAAGGGGCTGCTGGGCGCCGCCGGGGCGGTGGCCGTGTTCAGTTGGCAACTGCTGGCAGCCCTCGCCACGGCCGTGTTCGGCATCCTGTCGTCGCTCGCCGGCTTCGTGGCCGGAGCGGTCCTGTGGCGGATCGGCCGGCGCATCCTGTTCGGCCCGGCCGCCGTTCCGGGCACATGAACGCGAAAACGCCCCTTCCTGTGGGGAAGGGGCGTTTTTCGGTACCATGCGACCGGACGGATCAGGCCTTCCAGTAGGCCCAGACCGAGGCCGGCGGGACGTTCCGCCAGGTGAAGCCGATCCGCTTCCCCTTCAGGCCCAGCGCCTTCATGTTGAGCGGCGAGTGGATCATGTAGGTGTACAGCAGGAAACGGCGGCCTTCCGGCATGACCGAGAAGGTGGCCTCGACGATCTCGCGCTGCATGTCCATCGGCAGCATCGCCATGGGGATGCCGATCACCACCGTGCCGACCTTGCCGACGAGGTCCGGGCCGAGCGTCTCCGCGACCTTGCGGCAGTCGCCGTTGATGACGTTCACGTCCGGATAGACGCCGTGCACGTAGCGGGCGAGGTGCTGGTCGATCTCGAACGAGTAGATCCGCTCGCTCGGGATGCCGCCTTCGAGAAGCGCCTGGGTGATGGCGCCGGTGCCGGCGCCGAACTCTGCGATCACCTCATCGGGGCCGCAGACCAGATTTTCACGCATCAACTTGCGCAGGCCGGGCCCTGACGGGGTTACCGACCCCATCGACATAGGGTTGGCCATCCACCGCTGAAAGAAAACCCAGGCCGCATGAGGCGTCTTGGTGTTCTTTGCTTTCTCGGCGACGGAAAATTCCGTTGGAGTCATGATCGGCCTTTCGCCGGTGGTTATTGCCTGATGCCCCCGGTAACACACACGCGCGGCCGGGGGTCCCAAACCATGGTTCCCAGGCGCTTCTTATCCATCAAAAGGACTGGGGCTGCAACCCGCTGCTCGTTGCATGTCAGGGCGTAGGCTGATCTGCAAGGAGTTCATGCCCAGCGTAGGACAGCCCGGAAACCAGGATGAACGCCGCGGCCACCGCCGCCACGCCCAGCAGCAGCCCGACACCGATAGCGCCGCCGTCGCGCTCGATCAGCCCGAGCGAGATCAGCACCAGCGCGAATCCGGGCAGCCAGCCCATCAGCGGCACCGGGACGATGCAGATGCTGATCAAGACGACGATCAACAGCCCGAACCAGCGCTCTTCGTCCACGTGGGCCAGTCTGGGCAGGCGGGGCTTCAGCATCGCCTCGATCCACACCAGGCGCGGCATGACGGCGTCCAGCATACGCGCCGCGTTTGCCTGCGACACCGAGCGCCTCAGCAGCCAGTCCGGCAGCACCGCGTCGCGCCGCCCGAACAGCAGGCGCAGCGAGAACAGCATGAGCGGCAGGTCGCAGATCACCGAGACGCCCAGCGGCACCGGCGCGATGGTCGGCAGCGCCAGCGCCAGCAGAACCGTGCCCAACGAACGGTCGCCCAGCGCCGCGATGAGGTGGGCCAGCGTCACCCGGTCGGCCGGCAGGTTGGCACGGAACGCCGCCAGCACGTCGGAGGTGCGTTGCTCGTCACCGCCGATGGGCGCCGTACAGTCTTCGTCCAGTCGTGCGCTCATGCGGCGATGCCCGCCTCGGCCGCCGCGGCCTCGTAGGTCTCCAGCGCCTCCAGCCACGTCTCTTCGGCGGCGGCCAGCTTCTTCTCGATGGCGCCCAGGTCGATCTGCAGCTTGCGCAGCGCCTCGCTCGGTCCCTCGTAGAGCTTGGGGTCGGCCAGCTTGGCCTCGATCTTGGCCTTCTCGGCGCCCAACTTGGTGACCAGCGCCTCGGCGTCGGTGGCCTTTTTCTTGAGCGGCGCCAGCGCGGCGCGTGCCTCGGCCGAGGCGCGGCGCTGGTCCTTGCGGCTGGGGCCGTTGTCGCCCTTGGTCTCCGAGCGCTCGGCGCGGGCGCGCTCCAGCAACAGGCGCCGGTAGTCGTCCATGTCGCCGTCGTAGGACTGGCAGGTGCCGTCCGCCACCAGCCACAGCCGGTCGGCGGTCAGCTCGATCAGGTGCGGGTCGTGGCTGATCAGGATCACCGCGCCCTCGAAGCCGTTGATCGCCTGGATCAGCGCCTCGCGGCTGTCGAGGTCCAGGTGGTTGGTCGGCTCGTCCAGCATCAGGATGTGCGGCGCTTCGCGGCTCATCATGGCGAACAGCAGCCGTGCCTTCTCGCCGCCGGACAGGGAGGAAATCTTCGTTTCCGCCTTCTGCTGCGGGAAGCCGAAGCGGCCGAGGTGGGCGCGCACCTTCTCCTCCAGGACGTTCGGCATCACGCGCGCCATCTGCTGCACGGGGGTGAGCGACAGGTCCAGTTCCTCCGCCTGATGCTGGGCGAAGTAGCCGACCTTCAGCTTGCCCGAGCGGCGCATCTCGCCGCCCATGGCCTTGAGCCGGCCGGCCAGCAGCTTGACCAGCGTCGACTTGCCGTTGCCGTTGGCGCCGAGCATCGCGATCCGGTCGTCCATGTCGATGCGCAGGTTGAGCCGCCTGAGGATCGCCCGGTCGCCGTAGCCGACGGCGGCGTCCTCCAGCGCGATCAGCGGCGGCGACAGGCCCTCGGGCTGCGGGAAGTTGAAGGAGACCCGCTCCTCCTCGCCGACCTCGGCGATCGGCTCCATGCGCTCCAGCGCCTTGATGCGGCTCTGTGCCTGCCGGGCCTTGCTGGCCTTGTAGCGGAAGCGGTCGATGTAGGACTGGATGTGCTTGCGCGCCGCCTCCTGCTTGGCGGCGGTGGCCTGCAGGCGCTCGATGTTGGCGCGCCGGGTGGCGACGAAGCGGTCGTAGTTGCCGCCGTAGGTAACCAGCTTGCCCTGGTCCACGTGGATCGTCGTCGTCGGCACCGAGTTCAGCAGGTCGCGGTCGTGGCTGACCAGCAGGATCGTGTGCGGGTAGTTCTTCAGGTAGTTCTCGAGCCAGATCGTGGCTTCGAGGTCGAGGTGGTTGGTCGGCTCGTCGAGCAGCAGCAGATCCGGCCGGGCGAACAGCACGCCGGCCAGCGCCACGCGCATCCGCCAGCCGCCGGAGAAGTCCGAGCACGGCCGCAGTTGCGCGTCCGCGTCGAATCCCAGGCCGGAGAGGATCTGCGCCGCCCGCGCCGGGGCGGAATGCGCCTCGATGTCGGCCAGCCGGGTGTGCACCTCGGCGATGCGGTGCGGATCGGTGGCGGTCTCCGCCTCGGCCAGCAGTTCGGTGCGTTCGGTGTCGGCGGCCAGCACGGTGTCGATCAGGCTGGTCGAGCCGGCCGGGACCTCCTGCGCCACCATGCCCATGCGCATGCCGGCGGGTAGGGTGATGCTGCCGCCGTCGGCGTGCAGGGTGCCGGCGATGAGCTTGAGAAGCGTGCTCTTCCCGCAGCCGTTGCGGCCCACGAGGGCGACGCGGTGCCCCTTCGGCACCACCGCGGTGGCCTGGTCGAACAGCACGCGGCCGCCGTAGCGGAACGTCAGGTCATTGATGTGAAGCATGTTGCCGCCGGATGTAGCACGGGACGGCCCCGGTTTGAAGGGGGCCGGCTTGAAGCAAAGGGTGACGACAACCGTACTGTATCCCCCGCATGGCTGTTGCCGACGCGTGGTCGCGCCGCTATAACCCGGCGCACTGCGGTGCCCCCGGCCGGGGCGCGCCGATGGAACGATTTTACCCAGGAGCACCACCGCCATGGCCCTCGAGCGTACCCTGTCGATCATCAAGCCCGACGCGACCCGCCGCAACCTGACCGGCAAGATCAACGCCCGCTTCGAGGATGGCGGCCTGCGCATCGTCGCGCAGAAGCGCATGCAGCTCAGCCAGGCCCAGGCCGAGCAGTTCTATGGCGTGCACCGCGAGCGTCCGTTCTTCGGCGATCTGGTGAAGTTCATGATCTCCGGCCCGGTGGTCGTGCAGGTCCTGGAAGGCGAGAACGCCATCGCCCGCAACCGCGAGATCATGGGCGCCACCAACCCGGCCAACGCCGCCGAGGGCACCATCCGCAAGGACTTCGCCGAGTCCATCGAGGCGAACTCGGTGCACGGCTCCGACGCCCCGGAGACCGCCGCCCAGGAGATCGCCTACTTCTTCTCCGGTCTGGAGCTGGTC
>JAEYOB010000228.1 GCA_023412175.1 Pseudomonadota bacterium
GCGCCAACAAGCGTCCGCTGAAGTCGCTGTCCGACATGCTGAAGGGCAAGCAGGGCCGCTTCCGTCAGAACCTGCTCGGCAAGCGCGTCGACTACTCGGGCCGTTCGGTCATCGTGGTGGGCCCGGAGCTGAAGCTGCATCAGTGCGGCCTGCCGAAGAAGATGGCGCTGGAGCTGTTCAAGCCCTTCATCTACGCCAAGCTGGAGCTGTACGGCCTGGCCTCGACCATCAAGGCGGCCAAGCGCATGCTGGAAAAGGAGCGTCCCGAGGTGTGGGACATCCTGGAGGAGGTCATCCGCGAGCACCCGGTCATGCTGAACCGGGCGCCGACGCTGCACCGCCTCGGCATCCAGGCGTTCGAGCCGACGCTGATCGAGGGCAAGGCGATCCAGCTGCACCCGCTGGTCTGCACCGCCTTCAACGCCGACTTCGACGGCGACCAGATGGCCGTGCACGTTCCGCTGTCGCTTGAGGCGCAGCTGGAAGCGCGCGTCCTGATGATGTCGACCAACAACATCCTGTCGCCCGCCAACGGCAAGCCGATCATCGTGCCGTCGCAGGACATCGTGCTCGGCCTCTACTACATCACCATGGATCGTCCGGGTGAGGTGGGCGAGGGCATGGTGTTCGCCGACGTCGGCGAGGTCCAGCAGGCCCTCGACGCCAAGGCGGTGACGCTGCACTCGAAGATCAAGTGCCGCTACACCGGCGTGGACGACACCGGTGAGGTCACGACCTCGGTCGTGGAGACCACGGCTGGCCGCATGCTGCTGTCCGAGATCCTGCCGCGTCACCCGAACGTCCCGTTCAGCCTGATCAACCGCCTGCTGACCAAGAAGGACGTCGGCAACGTCATCGACGCCGTCTACCGCCACTGCGGTCAGAAGGAGACGGTGATCTTCGCCGACCGCCTGATGAAGCTCGGCTTCGGCCACGCCTGCCGCGCCGGCATCTCGTTCGGCAAGGACGACATGGTCATCCCGGCCGCCAAGGAGAAGCTGGTCAACGACGCCAAGGAGCGCGTCAAGGAGTACGAGCAGCAGTACCTGGACGGCCTGATCACCCAGGGCGAGAAGTACAACAAGGTCGTCGACGTCTGGTCGGACACCACCGAGAAGGTGGCGACCGAGATGATGAAGGCCATCTCCGACACCGCGCCGGGCAAGCCCGTCAACTCGGTGTACATGATGGCCCACTCCGGCGCCCGCGGTTCCGCCGCGCAGATCCGCCAGCTCGCCGGCATGCGCGGCCTGATGGCCAAGCCGTCGGGCGAGATCATCGAGACGCCGATCATCTCGAACTTCAAGGAAGGCCTGACGGTTCTGGAGTATTTCAACTCCACCCACGGCGCCCGCAAGGGCCTGGCCGACACGGCGCTCAAGACGGCGAACTCGGGTTACCTGACCCGCCGTCTGGTCGACGTGGCGCAGGACGCCATCATCGTCGAGCGCGACTGCGGCACGACCCAGGGCATCACCGTCAAGGCCGTCATCGACGGCGGCGAGGTGATCTCCCCGCTGTCCGACCGCATCCTCGGCCGCACGGCGGTGGGCGACGTCGTCGATCCGCTGAACGGCGAGCTGATCATCGAGGACGGCGGCCTGATCGAGGAGGCCACCGTCGACCGCATCGACCGGTCTGGCATCGACAGTATCAAGATCCGTTCGGTGCTGACCTGCGAGACCAAGGACGGCGTGTGCGCCAAGTGCTACGGGCGCGATCTGGCCCGCGGCACGCTGGTCAACACCGGCGAGGCGGTCGGCGTCATCGCGGCGCAGTCGATCGGCGAGCCGGGCACGCAGCTCACCATGCGCACGTTCCACATCGGCGGCGCGGCGCAGCGCGGTGCGGAGCAGAGCCAGGTCGAGGCGGCGTTCGACGCCACGGTGCGGATCAACAACCGCAACGTGGTCATCAACTCCGCCAACATCCCGGTCGTGATGGGCCGCAACTGCGAAGTGATCCTGCTCGACGAGCAGGGCCGCGAGCGGGCGCGCCACCGCGTGCCGTACGGCGCCAAGCTGCTGGCCGACGAGGGCGTCAAGGTCACGCGCGGCCAGAAGCTGGCCGAGTGGGATCCGTACACCCTGCCGATCATCACCGAGCGCGAGGGCACCGCGCACTACACCGACCTCGTCGAGGGCGTGTCGATCCGCGAGGTGATGGACGAGGCGACGGGCATCAGCTCGAAGGTGGTGGTGGACTGGCGCCAGCAGCCGCGTGGTGCCGACCTCAAGCCGCGCATCGTGCTGCGCGACGAGCGGGGCGAGACCGTCACGCTGCCGAACGGGCTGGAGGCGCGCTACTTCCTGTCGGTGGACGCCATCCTGTCCATCGAGAACGGCGCGCACGTGAAGGCCGGCGACGTGATCGCCCGTATCCCGCGCGAGTCGTCCAAGACCCGCGACATCACGGGCGGTCTGCCGCGCGTGGCCGAGCTGTTCGAGGCGCGTCGTCCGAAGGACTTCGCAATCATCTCGGACCTCGACGGCCGCGTCGAGTTCGGCAAGGACTACAAGACCAAGCGCCGCATCGTCGTCCGCAACGACGAGTCGGGGGATGAGAAGGAGTACCTGATCCCGAAGGGCAAGCACATCTCGGTGCAGGAGGGCGACTACGTCCAGCGGGGCGACCTGCTGATGGACGGCAACCCCGTTCCGCACGACATCCTGTCGGTGATGGGCGTGGAGGCTCTGGCCAACTACCTCATCAACGAGATCCAGGAGGTCTATCGACTGCAGGGCGTGAAGATCAACGACAAGCACATCGAGGTGATCGTCCGCCAGATGCTGCAGAAGGTCGAGATCATGGACGCCGGCGAGACCACCTTCCTGGTGGGCGAGCAGGTGGACCGCCAGGAGTTCGACGAGGAGAACGAGAAGACCCTCGCCGAGGGACTCAAGCCCGCGGACGGCAAGCCGGTGCTCCAGGGCATCACCAAGGCCTCGCTGCAGACGCGGTCCTTCATCTCGGCCGCGTCGTTCCAGGAAACCACCCGCGTCCTCACCGAGGCGGCGGTCGGCGGCAAGGTCGACAACCTGGACGGCCTCAAGGAGAACGTCATCGTCGGCCGTCTGATCCCGGCCGGTACGGGCTCGGTGGTCAACCGCCTCAAGCAGATCGCCGCCGAGCGGGATCGCGCCGCGGCTGTTGCCGAGGAAGGCGAGACGCCGGCCCTGCCGCACCAGGGCGAAAGCACTGCGGCGTAAGGCGTTTTACAGGGTAGGGAAGGGGGCGCGCT
>JAEYOB010000728.1 GCA_023412175.1 Pseudomonadota bacterium
GCTCCGGGAACCTCGGAGCGAGGGATAACGCTCCATCCCAACCAAAAACGGGCGTCGAATACATCGCTTCCAAGCCTCAGCGGAGGCAAGGACGCAGCATAGGCCCGTTTTTCCGCGTCCTGCTAGATCTCGATCTGGGTGCCCAACTCCACCACGCGGCCAGGCGGGATGCGGAAGAACTCGGTCGCCGACAGCGCGGTCTTCGACATCATGATGAACAGCGGTTCCCGCCATTTCGGCAGGCCGGTGCGGCGGGACGGGATCAGCGTCTCCCGGCCGAGGAAGAACGAAGTGTCCATCATGTCGGTGTGCAGGCCGTACTTGCGACAACGCTCCAGCGCCTGGGGAACGTGCGGCTGCTCCATGTAGCCGTAGTGCAGGACCACCCGGAAGAAGCCCTTGCCCAACTTCTCCACCTGGATCGCGCGATCCTCGTAGACCCAGGGCACGTCGTCGGTGATCACCGTCAGGATGATGACGCGCTCGTGCAGAACCTTGTTGTGCTTGATGTTGTGCAGAAGGACGTGCGGCACGACGTCGGGGTTGCCGGTCATGAACACCGCGGTGCCGGCGACGCGCATCGGCGATTCGGGCCTGAGGCGCTCCAGGAACATCTCCATGGGCAGCGAGTCCTGATAAAGCCGCGAGGCCAGGATGTGGCGCCCTTGCCGCCAGGTGGTCATGGTCAGGAACACCACCACGCCCGCCACCAGCGGGAACCAGCCGCCCTGCGGCACCTTCAGCAGGGTCGAGCCGAACAGTGCGAGGTCCACCACCAGGAAGGCGGAGAAAGCGAAGCTTACCAGCCACGGGCTCCAGTGCCACAGCCGGCGCGCCACCACGGCGGCGAGGATGGCATCGATCACCATGGCGCCGGTCACCGACACGCCATAGGCGGCCGCCAGATTGCTGGACGACTGGAAGGCGATCACCAGGAACACCACGCCGGCCAGCAGCAGCCAGTTGTTGCGCGGGATGTAAACCTGCCCGATCTCGTGCGCCGAGGTGTGGCGGATCTCGCGGCGCGGCAGATAGCCGAGCTGCACCGCCTGCCTGGCCAGCGAGAAGGCGCCGGAGATCACCGCCTGGCTGGCGATCACCGTGGCCGCCGTCGCCAGGACCACCAGCGGGTAGAGCACCCAGTCCGGGGCGAGGTGGTAGAACGGGTTCTCCCGCGCGGCCGGCTCGTGCAGCAGCAGGGCGCCCTGGCCGTAGTAGTTCAGCAGCAGCGCCGGCAGCACGAACCCCAGCCAGACGAGACGTATGGGGCGGCGGCCGAAATGGCCCATGTCGGCGTACAGCGCCTCCGCTCCGGTGACTGCCAGCACCACCGCGCCCAACCCGACGAACGTCGCCCAGGGATGCTGGGCGAACAGCAGGGCGGCGTATTCCGGGTCCAGTGCCCGCAGCACGTCCGGCCATCGGGCGATCTGCACCAGCCCCAACACGGCCATGGTGGTGAACCACAGCAGCATCACCGGGCCGAAGAAGATGCCGACCTTGCCGGTGCCCTGCCGCTGGAAGACGAACAGAACCACCAGAACCGCCAGCGTGATCGGCACCACGTAGGGCTCGAACACCGGCGTGGCGACCTTCAATCCCTCGACCGCGCTCAGCACCGAGATGGCTGGCGTGATCAGGCTGTCGCCGAAGAACAGCGCCATGCCGAGGATCGCCAGCCCGATCAGCGCGCGCTGGCCGCGCGGGCTGGAAAGGCCGCGTTGCGCCAGCGTTCCCAGCGCCAGTACGCCGCCTTCGCCCTTGTTGTCGGCGCGCATGACGACCGCGACGTACTTGACCGTGACGACGACCATCAATGTCCACGTCACCAGCGACAGCACGCCCAGCACCGTCGTCTCGTTGAGGGGCAGGTGAGTCTCCGCGAACACCTCGCGCATGGTGTAGAGCGGGCTGGTGCCGATGTCGCCGTACACCACCCCCAGCGCACCGAGCATCAGCGCGGGGAGGCGGTTGGAGGCGGCGTGGCCGCCGGCGGTACTGGAGGTCTGCACGGTTTCCATGCCGCGGTCTCATTCCCCTTCGACGCGCCCTCGGGCAGGCCCCCCGCACCGAAAGGGCACCTATGGTTCGCAGCTACAACATTCGACGAATACCGGGAAATGGCAAGCGGGCGAACCGGAAGCGCCTGCCGTACAGGCAGGCGAGCCTGTTTCGCAGAATGAGAACGTAATGCGAACTTAAGGCTTGATGTTCCCATTACGTTCTGGCAGGTTTCCTTGGCACACAGCACACCGACGAGAGGGAGGTCGCCATGACGATGATGCGGTTCCTGCGGGAGATGTTCACCTTGGTCGCGTTCCTGGGCACCCTGTACGCCTGGACGCTGTTCGGCCACGCCTTCGGACTGTGAGAATGCGGTGGACCTGTCCGTCCAGATGAGGGGCGCCGGCCCGTTCGGCCATTGCCGCCGGAGGTGGTACCGTTCTTCGGTTTGACGCTTCTCCGGGGTCGCGCTTTTGACGCGGTTGTGCCCCGCATCGGTATAATATCCGAAATCCCAAGCCGGTCAGCGGCTTAACGACCATTAAATGCAGAGTGCAGCCACTCCCGCGGGCGGCGGGATGCCACCGCGTGCGCCGAGGGGAGTGGGCTGTCGGCAGAGACGGTCAGGATTCGGGAGCGATGCGGAACTTCTTTCGAAAGCGGCGAGCCGCCGGGGCGGACGAAGATTTCACCGGCGGTGGTCCGGTGGGCAGCGGCATCACTGGGCAGTCGAGCCCTGCGCCCCTCTCCGGGGCGGCACCGGCCGACGCGGGGCGTCCCGCGGCCGCCATGGGAGGGCCTCCCAGGCTGCGTACGGTTCCAGGCTTGGCGGACGCGGCACGCACCGGGCTAAACCCGGCACAGCGCGGCCGGCCGCTCCCCGAGGGCGGAACGCCGTCCGGCGACGAGACCGAACTGCCACGCTTCACCATGCCGGTGAACGCCGGCTTGCGCGGGCCGCGCGGAACCGCACCGGCGCTGCTTACCGGCATGACGCCGGAGATGAACGGCCGCCTGCGCGAGGCGTTCACCCCGACGCGGCCAAAGCAGGCGCTGAACGGGCTGTTCATCGGCCGCACCGCGGCGCTGAAGCGGATCATATCCGCCGTCGAGGAGGAGAGGGCGCACGTTATACTGTTCGGCGATCGCGGCCGCGGCAAGACCTCGGTCGCCAACGCCATCGAGCAGATCGCGGCGCAGGCCGGCTATCTGGCGCTGAAGCTCACGTGCAGCGCCGAGTTGAGCTTCGAGGACAGCTTCCGCCATTTCCTGCGGCGGATCCCGTCCACCTATTACCGTTCGGGGATGGACAACCCGTTCGCCGCGCGCCGCACCTTCACCAGCTTCAACGAACTGCTGCCCGAGGGCAACTTCAGCGTCACCGAGCTGAACGAAGTGCTGGCCGGCATCTACGGCACGCACGCGCTGCTGATCCTCGACGAGTATGACCGGATCACCGACGAGGATTTCCGCAACAAGCTGGCGGAAATGCTGAAGAACCTCACCGACAGCTCCATCGCGGTGACGCTGCTGATCGTCGGTGTCGCCGAGAATCTGGACCAGCTGCTCGGCAAGCACCCGTCGATCCAGCGCTCGCTGGTGCCGGTCCACCTGCCGCTGATGACCGACAAGGAGATCGAGCGGCTGATCAACGCCGGCGCTGATAACGCCGGCATCACCTTCGCGCCCGACGTTGTGCGCCGCATTTCCGACTTCGTGCGCGGCCTGCCTTACTACGCCCAGTTGCTGGGCCTGCACGCGGCGCGAAGCGCGGTCAGCCGCGGCTCGACCACGGTCGAGCGGAGCGATCTGGCGTACGCGGTCAGTCGTTGTCTACAGGAGGCTGAGCGCGGCATCGTCGATTCGTACAACCGGATGCTGGCCGGCGCCCGGCGCGCCGAACTGGAGGATGTGCTGCACACCGCCGCCCTCTGCCCGGCCGATGAGTACGGTATCTTCGATCCCTCCGAACTGGCCGGCCCGGATGGGCAGCCGGTCTACAGCGACCTTGACGAGCTGCTGACCCGCCTGGCCGCCGAGGACCACGGAGCGGTTCTGGCGCCGGTGCCGGAGCCTGGGCGGATCCGCTACCGCTTTCGCAACCAGATGATGCGCCAGTACGTGCTGATGCGGCTTGCCCACGAACGCGGGCAGATCTGACGCACTTGTTTTGAGAAAAGGCCCTCCCCGGTCAGGTATCGGGGAGGGCCTTTTCTTGTCCTTCATCCGCCGCAGGCCCCGACCGCAAACACCACGGCGCCGATCACGCCAATGATGCTGGCGACAATGGCGAGGCTCCATAGGAACTGACGCCATTCTCCCTGCTTCCAGGCGCTGCGTGCCAAGAGCAGCAGGCAGGCCGCCGCCGCCAAGCCGATGATGTTCCAGACCGACAAGGCGGCTTCTCCGGAGATGATGAATGCTTGCACGGGCCGTATAGCATGGCAGTGCCCGATCCCAGATCTACGACCAAGCGAATAGCGTTTTTGGCTTGAGCGGATGATTGGCGAGGAGCGATCGGGTGTGTCGGCGCGCGGCCTGTGTACCTCCTTGCCGTTTAGGGTAAGGTTGATACAACTTCGATGTGCGCTGAAACCGCAAATTTCCCGCCCGCAAGCCCTGGCGCTGCGAATTCGTGGTAGTCTAATCCAATAGATGCCACGCGAAGTGAGCAATATAGATCTTTAAAAACCATGGAATCACACCGAATCAGAAGGTGGCTTTGCGCATATACCCAATGCGTTCTTCTGTTAATACCTCAGAGTGGTACCGTTCTTCACGACACAGGGGTATCTTCACCCAAAATATCGGCACAAAGTTGCCATCGGTATGGCGCGGTTGGGAGACCTGCGCGTTGCGGAGTCCGACGAGATTGCCAACGGAATCTTGCGCATTTATCCGAATATCGCGGGAGCTGACAATGGAACCAGTGCGAGCCTTTCTGATCGATTCCAACAAGCTCTTCCGGGAGGGGCTCAAGCGCCTGCTGGATGATTCACCTTTTCAGATCGTCGCCGAAGCCGGCAACCTGCGCGAGGCGGTTTCCACCGTCGAGAGCGGGATGCGCCCTCAACTGATTCTGCTCGATCTGGTGAGCGGCGGCGATGAGGAGGCCGAGGGGATGCGTCGCCTGCGTGCCAACTTGCCGGACGCCCGCATGGTCATCCTGACCAGCGACCTTTGCACCCGCCGTCTGGCGAACGCACTGGAGGCCGGCGCCGACGGCTATCTGATGAAGGATCTCTCGTCGGACGCGCTGGCGCAGTCGCTGCGTCTGGTGATGATGGGCGAGAAGGTGTTCCCGACGCACCTCGCCGCGCTGCTGATCAGCGGCCGGGTGAACGGCAACGGCACCGATATGCCGGTGTCGCGCAAGGGCCTGTCGCAGCGCGAGGTGCAGATCCTGCGCTGCCTGTTGAACGGCGACTCCAACAAGATGATTGCCAACCACCTCAACATCACCGAGGCGACCGTCAAGGTCCACCTCAAGAGCCTGCTGCGCAAGATCAACGCCTCGAACCGCACGCAGGCCGCCATCTGGGCATTGAACAACGGCATCGGCGACCAGCCGGCCGACGTGAACGTCAGCGCCGGCATGGCCTGAAGCGCTTCCGGCCTCCCCCGGCCGGCCGTATGCCCCCTTTCCGATCCCGGTTCCCCTCGCCT
>JAEYOB010000731.1 GCA_023412175.1 Pseudomonadota bacterium
GCTCCGGGAACCTCGGAGCGAGGGATAACGCTCCATCCCAACCAAAAACGGGCGTCGAATACATCGCTTCCAAGCCTCAGCGGAGGCAAGGACGCAGCATAGGCCCGTTTTTCCGCGTCCTGCTAGAGCCGCCCCTTCTTCGTGACGTACTTCGCCAGCTCGCCGTTGCAGCTCTTGGAGACGCGCCGGTATTCCTCGAGCGTGTCGATCCTGGCCTGGCGCTTCTCGCGCTCGCGGGAGAACTCCCGCATCAGGTCGCGGACCGCCGCGTCGATGGGGCGGCGGAGCTGCGCCATCGCCTGATCGCGCCCGCGCGCCCGCACGGTGCCCTGGCGGGCGACCACCGCCTCCAGGCGGCGCCTGAAGCCGGGCATGAACTCGCGCAGCAGCGCGTCGTCCGCAGCGACGTGCTTCATCTCGTGGTTCAGCACCTCGCGCTGGATGCAGCTTCCCGCCGGCAGCTCGCGCGCCACGTAGACCACGCGCTCCTGGAAGCCGAAGGTGACGGTCAGCCGGGACAGGGCGGCGCAGACAACGCCGCCCGGACGCGGGCTGTAGTGGGCGCCGATCTGCCAGCGCTCGCCGAAGGTGGCGTGCGCCAGCCCCAGCACCCGTGCGCGCTCCGCCCCCGGCGGCCCGGTGGAACGGCCGGGCATGGCCTGGAGCTGCGACACCGTCTTGCCGAAGTTGCGCTTGAGCGCCGCCACCTGGGTCTCGATCTGCAGGACCGGCCGGTCGAACCGGGGGCAGGCCGCGGGCTGCGCCGCCGCCGGCCGGGCCAGCGCCGGCACGGCGAGCAGCGCCAGCACTGTGAGGAGGAGACGGTGCGGGATCATCCCGTCATATCTCGGGGGGAACCGGCACCGCCGCAAGGATGGCTTCAGCGCCTCGGCTGGCCGGGGAAGAGGAAGCGGGTGCGCAGCGTGCCGTCGATGGCGCGCAGGTCGTTCAGCACCTCGCTCTCGTCCGCGTCACCGTCGGCATCGATGACCACATAGCCCAGCTCCGGGTCGGTCTGGAGGTACTGGGCGGAGATGTTCAGGTCGCGCGACGAGAACACGTCGATGATCTTGCGCAGCACGCCCGGCACGTTGCGGTGGATGTGCAGGAAGCGCGTCGCCCCCTCGTGCACCGGCAGGCCGGCCTGCGGGAAGTTCACCGCGCCGATGGTCGAGCCGTTGTCCGAGTACTCGATCAGCTTCTGCGCCACCTCGGTGCCGATGTTGGCCTGCGCTTCCATGGTCGAACCGCCGATGTGCGGAGTCAGGATGACGTTGTCGAGGCCGCGCAGCGGGCTCTCGAACGGGTCCTTGTCGCCGCCCGGCTCCTTCGGGAAGACGTCGATCGCGGCGCCCAGCAGGTGCTTGCTCTCCAGCGCCGCCACCAGCGCCGGAATGTCCACCACCTTGCCGCGCGCGGCGTTGATCAGGTAGCTGCCCTTCTTCATGGCGCCGATCTGCGCGGCGCCGATCATGTTGCGGGTCTGCGCGGTGTCCGGCACGTGCAGCGTCACCACGTCGGATTCCCGCAGCAGCTCGTCCAGCGTGTCGCACGGGCGGGCGTTGCCCAGCGCCAGCTTGCGCACCACGTCGTAGAAGCGCACCTGCATGCCCAGCGCCTCGGCCAGGATCGACACCTGCGTGCCGATGTGGCCGTAGCCGACGATGCCCAGCGTCTTGCCGCGGATCTCGTAGCTGTCCTTGGCCGACTTCATCCAGCCGCCGCCGTGCACGAGGCTCGACTTGGCGAAGATGCCGCGCATCAGCATGATGATCTCGCCGATCACCAGCTCCGCCACCGAGCGGGTGTTGGAGTACGGCGCGTTGAACACCGGAATGCCGCGGGTGCGGGCCGCCTTCAGGTCCACCTGGTTGGTGCCGATGCAGAAGCAGCCGACGCAGAACAGCCGCTCCGCCGCCTCCAGCACCTTGGCGGTGAGCTGCGTGCGCGAGCGGATGCCCAGCATGTGCACCGACCCGATGCGCTCCAGCAGTTCCGCCTCGTCCAGCGCGCCCGGCAGGCGCTCCACCGTGGCGTAGCCGCGCGCCGCCAGCTCGGAGATGGCGTTGTCGTGCACGCCCTCAAGCAGCAGGATCTGGATCTTTCCCTTGGAGAACGACAGCTTGGTCACGGCAGGCATCCGGTTCTGAGAGCGGCGAGCGCGCAAAGTAGCGGCAAGCCGAATTGTTGTCACGGGCTTCGGCGGCGCAGCATAGCGGCTTGGCGCAGCGTGCAGGTCAAGCTATCTGTGGTCGGGGGAGACCAAAGAATGAGGGGCGCCACATGACCGACACCGTGACCATCTACCACAACCCGCGCTGCAGCAAATCACGCCAGACGCTGGAGCTGCTGCAGTCCAGGGGCGTCGAGCCACGCGTGGTGGAGTACCTGAAGACGCCGCCGAGCGCCGCCGAACTCACCGATATCCTCGCCAAGCTCGGCAAGGCGCCGGCCGAGATCCTGCGCTCCAAGGAGGCCGCCGAGGCCGGCGTCGCCAAGGACCTGCCCGACGATCAGTTGATCGCCGCCATGGCCGCCAACCCGGCCGTCATCGAGCGCCCGATCGTGGTCAAGGGCGGCAAGGCCCGCCTGGGCCGCCCGCCGGAGCAGGTTCTGGAAATCCTCTAGCCGCACGGCCGGCAATAAGCGCGCGGCGGCCCGGCGGGCTTCAGATGTCGAAGTTCACCGGCAGGCCGCCGGTCGCCTGACGGTAGCGGAGCGCGTCGGCCAGGGTGCGGTTGTCGAGCACGGCGGCGGTGGCGTCGCGCACCTGGATCATCAGCCAGCGCGTCGAGCACGCCTCCGGGTCGCCGCAGTCGGTGCACGGCTTGAACGCGAACTTGCTGGCACAGGGGATCGGCGCGATGTGGCCGTCCATCAGGCGGATCACCTCGCCGAAGGTGATCTCCGAAGGGCTGCGCGCGAGGCGGTAGCCGCCGCTCTTGCCGCGCTTGGCGAAGAGCAGGCCGTGCTTGCGCAACTCCACCAGGATCGCTTCGAGGAACTTCCGGGGGATGTTCTCCTGCTCGGCGATATCGGCGATGAGCACCAGACCGTCGTCCGGTTGCTCGGCCAGCATGACAAGCGCGCGCAGCGCGTATTTGGCTTTCTGTGACAGCATTGCGGCGCAAACATGCTGCGGCATTGCTGGCAGGTCAAGGGCTTACGGCGCCCCGATGGGGGCGCCGCGCGATCCTTCGGGGAACCGTCAGGCCAGCCCTTCGGCGGTCAGCGCCGCGCGCACGGCCGGCCGCTCGCCGACCCGGGCCATGTAGGCTTCCAGGCTCGGCCAGCGCGACAGGTCGATGCCCATGGGCTTCGCCCAGCGCAGCACGGTGAAGGCATAGGCGTCGGCCACCGTGAAGCCGTCGCCGGCCAGGAAGCGGTTGGCGGCCAGATGCCGGTCGAGCACGGCGAACTTGGCGGCCAGGGTGTCCTTGACGATGTCCTTGAAGGCGTCCGGGGTCGTCGGGCGGAACAGCGGGCTGAAGGTCTTGTGCAGTTCGGTGCCGACGAAGTTCAGCCACTCCAGCACCCGGTAGCGTTCCAGCGAGCCGTGCGCCGGGATGAGGGCCTTCTCCGGCGCCGCGTCGGCGACGTACTGGAGGATCACCGGCCCCTCGGTCAGGATGCCGTCCCCGCCGAGGCCGAGCGTCGGCACCTGCCCCTTGGGGT
>JAEYOB010000291.1 GCA_023412175.1 Pseudomonadota bacterium
GTCCGGCTCCGGCACCTTCGCAGCGGCCGGCGCCGAGCACCGTCTCGCGGCCGCCGTGCTGCGCGGCAGCGTGCGCGCGATCGACCGCTGCGCCGCGCTCAGCCGACGTGCCGCCGCCCTTCAGGCGGTCCAACCCCGGCTGCGCGCACGGTCGGCTGGACGGGTCATCGAACGGCTGCTCTCACACGACGCGCTGTCCGTTGCCGCCGTGCGGGATCTCATTGCCGAACGTGCCGCACGCCGTCTGTTCGACCGGCTGGTCGCCCTCAGGGTGGTTGAGGAGCTGACCGGCCGGACGACCGCCCGCCTCTACGGACTGTGACGAGGCCCCGATGGCACGGAGCAAAGACGACTTGCCGTTTGACCGCGAGCTGGCCGACCTGCCGCCGGATTTTCGGTGGCGGGAGTGGATGAGCCGCGTCGAAGCGGTCATCTTCGCCGCCGCCGCCCCGGTGCCGCGTGAGGTTCTGGCGCGGGTCGTCGGCGAGGAGTGCCCCCTCGACGCCGTGATCGCCGACATCCGTGCAGAGCTGCGCAACCGGCCCTACGATCTGGTTCCCGTCGCCGGCGGCTGGCACCACCGCACCCGTCCGCAACTCGCCCCGGTGCTGCGGGCGGCGCGCGGCGTGACCGGCGGCCCCACCGACATCCCAGCCCTCAGCGCAACGGACGGGCTGCTGCTCGCCACCATCGCCTACCACCAGCCGGTGACCCGGCGCGACCTCGAGCGCCTGCTCGGCCGCGCGGTCGACGCCGAAGCGGTTGCCCGCCTGCGCGCGGCGGGACTGGTCGGCCCCGGACCACGAAGCCCGCGCCAAGGCGCCCCCCTGACGTTCGTCACCACCGACGCGTTCCTCGACGCCTTCGGGCTGGAAAGCCTGGCCGATCTGCCCGGCCTCGAGGATCTGCGGGCCATGGGGCTGGCCGATACCGGTGTGCTCGACGGCACCCCCGCTGGCGCCCCGGCCGCCCCCGAGCCCCGACCAACCCCGCCCCGTTCTCACGCCCCGCCGCGCTCCCGGGCCGGATCACCGACAACCGACCTGACCGTTCCCCTGGCGGACGTAACGGCGGCATCGGCGCGCGTGGGAACGCTGCTCCAATCCCTGGCAAGCCCGAGCGACGATGACACCGCTGGCGGCTGAGCAACCGGTGTGGGTCGGCGGCCGCCGCTGAAGCCGCTGGAGGACCAGTCTTCAGTTCGGAGGGGCTACAGATGTCGCCGCTCCGGTGGGGGCGCAATGTCTCATGGCGTCCTGACCAACGGACGATGGACCGACCAGTGCAAGCAGCAGTGCTACGAAAAGGGCCAGCACTCCGGCGGCAAGAGGGCCGAGCGGTCGGCGGGAGGAAGTTGGCCGCTCATGAGGTGGGCGCGACGCCGGTGGCGCCGCGGACGAAGTAAAGCGGTTCCCCCTTGTTCAAAACGACAGGGAAGCGCAGCAGAACGGGCTTTCCCGAGGCCTTGTCGGAGTATCCCATGGCGTTCGGAGCGACGTAGATGAACGCCCAGTTGGGCAGGCGCATGGAAAGTTTCCGGAGAACCTCCATGTCCGGGAACATGGCGCGGGTCTTTGCGCGGAATTCGCGATGATCCGTGAAGCTCGAGGGAATCTCGATCATCCCCTCGGTGCGGATGTATGTCCATGCCGGATAGCCACCGAGAACGGCTGGCGCGGTGCGTTCCACAGGTGGTAGGCGCAGGCGCACCTCATAGCCGCACTGCACCTTTGGTTGGTCGCAGTCACCGCCGCGAATGTGCCAGATCGCCTGGGTGCTTTTGTACGGGGTTGGTGCGAAGGAGATACCTGGCCGGTATCCGGTGACCTGCCGGTCCTCCTTCTCCAGCGTGTATCCGCTGGGCAGGGGGGTTTCCGCCAGGACGGCTGCCAGTTCGTGCTGCACCAGAGTGTTCAGCTTTTGCCAGGCCTCATCGGCGGTTGCCGCCTCGGAGCGAGGCATCCAGACCAGCAGCTTGGATGTGCGTGAGATTTCCTCGGCTCCCCCTCCGGTGAAGAACATGCTGGCGAAACCGAGAGCGCCGGCCGTGACGCTGGTGAACCCTGGAGGGGGACTGAGGGCATTCAGCGTGCCGAAGGCGCTGGCTTTCGCGAAATCAGCGTTGCTGCCTGGAGTGGACCCGTCCTTGGGAGCTTCGGCGTCCCGCAGCCCCATCAGAAGGGACGCATTGGTGAGCTGCAGCGCTTGGGATTCCTGCTTTGAGCGCGCCTGATACGGCGGCGACCCGATAGCGCACCCGGCCAGGGTGCCGAGCGTGAGCAGCAGGGCGGCGGTGCGGATCGAGCGAATGGCCAAGGTGTGCATGGGTCATCTCCGTAAGCAACCGCTATTGCATAGTGGATCAGCGACTCGCGGCGCGACCCCGAAAGATGATGGGAATGATAACTTTTCGTTGAGAGCGGCTTGCGGTTTACACCATCCCGCCGCTCTATCCAACCTGCCGAAGGGTGAGTTGGAGCGGAGCATTCCATAGGCCAGCCATGCGCTCCCCTCTGGCGCTTACTGATCGACTTGTGAACATAGGGAGCGCCGAGAGGCAATGCTTCGCCATTGAGATCCGCAGCCGGTCTCACCAGTTTGCGGCGGAAACGTCCGGGAGCAGCCGCTGGCGCGTCGCTCCCGGACGTGCTGATACGGCCGGCGCCTGAAGGCGTTGTCCGTATCACCCTCTCAATCAATG
>JAEYOB010000408.1 GCA_023412175.1 Pseudomonadota bacterium
TCGCCGAGGGCGTGCGCCGCGGCGGCGTGCTGCTGGTCGGCCGCGTCGACGAGGCGCGCTGCCGCGACCTTCAGGACCAGTTGGACCGCTACGAGCCCGTGGATGTGGACGAACGTGCCGGGCGTTACCGCGAGTCGGGATGGGCCGGCTACGATCCCGGCGCGGGCGACTACGACGAAGTCGAGGTGGTCGAGGAGCGCAGCCGCTACGGCAGCGGCCTGGGTGGTGCGGCGGCGTCGCTGCGCGACGTCAATCAGGAGCCGGTGGCGGGCAGCCGTATGACCCGTGTGCGGATCTACGAGTGGACGCCGCGCTGAGCGGAGTTTCGTACTCCCCTCAAGCCCGCGGCACGATCTCCACCACCTCGCACAGCTCGACGCCGTCCGGCGTGACGATCCGGTTGAGGCGGCCATGGAGCGGCGTGCCCAGCTCGACCGCGCCGTGGGCGGCCGCCACCTCGTCGGCTTCCAGACGGAAGAAGGCCACCGGTTCGGCCGCGAAGACGATGCCGTGCTCGACCAGCAGGCGGCCGAACGGCACCTCGGCCGCCCGCAGGGCGTCGTGCAGCACGGCGGGCAGGGCGGGCAGGGCCATGCGGATCACCGCCAGCTCCACCGGCAGCCCCTCGGCCTCGGTGCACAGCACGCTGGCGCGGGTGAGCGTGTCCGCATCCTCCGCGTCCGACAGCCGGCGCACGGTGACCGGGCCGCCCCAGCGGGCCTCCAGCGTCAGCGTCATGCTGCCACGATGGTCGAGCAGCGGGCGCACCTCGGACGGCAGGGCGGGGGCCGGCACGATGGTGCAGGCCGGCGGCTCGCCGCCCAGCACCCGCCACCACGGGGTGAGCAGGGCGGCCAACCGCGCCGCGGCGGCGTCGCTGGTTCGGAAACCATCGGCCATCTTTTGCTCCGTCCTACCCGTATGCCCATGAACTGATCGCGCCGGTTCTCCTAGAGGAAGCGGCGCGGGGGTTCAAGTCCCGGCGCGGGCCGTGCTAGGGTCGGCCCTCACCACCGAACCCGGGACATGAGGGATACGCATGAATTCCGCCGCCGACCGCATTTTCTGCGCCGTCGACACCACCGAGCTGGACGCCGCCCGCGGCCTGTGCCGGCAACTGACCGGGCTGGTCGGTGGCGTGAAGCTCGGCCTGGAGTTCTTCGTGGCGCACGGGCCGGCCGGGGTGCGTGCGGTGATCGGCGAGGACGGCCCGCCGCTGTTCCTCGACCTCAAGCTGCACGACATTCCCAACACGGTGGCTGGCGGCGTGCGGGCGGCGCTGCCGCTGAAACCCGCCTTCATGACCATCCATGCCTCCGGCGGCCCCGACATGATGCGCGCCGCGGTGGAGGCGGCGGCGCAGGCCGGCGCCCAGCGCCCGAAGATCCTCGGCGTCACCGTGCTGACCAGCATGGACGACGCTGACCTGGAGGCGGTCGGCCAGCACACCCCGGTGGCAGGGCAGGTCGTCCGCCTCGCCACGGCCGCCAAGCAGTCCGGGCTGGACGGCGTCATCTGCTCGCCCAACGAGGTGACGGCGATTCGCCGGGCCTGCGGGCCGGATTTCGTGCTGATGGTGCCGGGCATCCGCCCGGCCTGGGCGGCGAAGGGCGACCAGAAGCGCGTCATGACCCCGGCCGAGGCGCTGGCCGCCGGCGCCGACCATCTGGTCATCGGCCGCCCGATCACCGGCGATGCCGACCCGGCCGCCGCGGCGCGGCGCATCGTGTCCGAGGTGGAGGGAGGCGGCGCATGACCGTTCAGGTCAAGATCTGTGGCATCAGCGAACCGGGCACGCTCCGCGCCGCCGTCGAGGGCGGCGCGCGCTGGATTGGGCTGGTGTTCTACCCGCCGTCGCCGCGCGACGTGGCGCCGCCCATGGCGGCAGAGCTGGCGCGGATGATCCCGACGGCGGTGCGCACGGTCGGGCTGTTCGTGGATCCCGAGGATGACTTCCTGGAAGCCGTCATCAGCCAGGTCCCCTTCGACATGCTGCAACTGCATGGCAAGGAGACGCCGCAGCGCGTCGCCGCGGTGAAGGCGGCGTTCAACATCCCGGTGATGAAGGCCATCAAGGTCGGCGGTCCGGAGGACCTGGAGCGCGCTGCCGAACATGCCCAGGCCTGCGACCGCCTGCTGTTCGACGCCAAGCCGCCGGCCAAGGTGGCGGCGCTGCCGGGCGGAAACGGCATCGCCTTCGACTGGACGCTGCTGAGCGGGCGGAGCTGGTCCAAGCCGTGGATGCTGTCGGGCGGCCTGAACAGCACCAACGTCGCCGACGCGGTGCGCACGACGGGTGCGCTGGCGGTGGACGTCTCCTCCGGGGTCGAGGACCGGCCCGGCCACAAGGATCCGGAACTGATCCGCACCTTTCTGGCGAAGGCGGCGGAGTTGTAAAAGCAGCCCCTCCCGTTCCATCGGGAGGGGCCGGCAGCGTGTTTCTGCCCGTCAGGTCAAAGCGTTGGAGCAAACTCCGTTTCTTGCCGAATCGGAATATGCTTAATCAATCACCGCGGTCGTCTCGCCGCTGTTCTTGTTCCAGCGCAGAGTCAGCTTGCTGATTTTGCACAGGTTCAGATCCTGCCAGACGGCGGAATCGCCGTCATCGTAGATGACCTTCATGTCCCACTTGCAGTTCTTTTCGCCTTTGGCGAAAGAGATCTCAACGGACTCGCCGTCTTCCAGCATGTCGCGGCCAAGAATGTCCTCGTCCCAGTTGTTGTTGTCGTTTTCCGACACGTGGACGTGCTTGATCGCGTAGCCGGTCTTGTTGACGATTTCGAAATCCTGCTGGCCGGCAAAGGCCGGGGACTGCAAGAACAGGATGGCCGCTACGGCGGCAGTTGCGCTCACAAGGTTAAATTTCATTTAAGAAGCCCTCCCACAGGCAATGGTTAGGCGCCGAAACTGCTTCGGTGATAAAAATAAGTCAAACGTAATATCTTCTATATCGAACCATCTAGGGCTCTGTCGCTCTTATGCCACGGCAATCGCCGGACAGTTGTCCTCCGCAGGTGGGATGCTCACGTTTCATCTCACCTTGGTCGCATGGTTGGTGAGGGGAGTTGTGATACCATGGCAGGCAATCCAAAGCCGTTGCCGCAAGCCTCCGGGAGGCCCATGACCGAATCGAAGGAGACGCAATCCCCCGCCGACGGCCTTGGCGCTGTGCTGGACGAACATTTGCGCTGGATCGGCCAATGGCACCGCGCCGCCTCGGTGAACCACCCATACACCGTCGCGTGACGTTTTGTACCTCGTAAACATCGAGAATGCCTTCTGCAATTCCCGGCCCTTCCAGCGAAATACGGGAATGGCACGCGGCGTGCACCTAATGCCGGTGAAAGCAGAATACGCGCATCGTGTACCTG
>JAEYOB010000500.1 GCA_023412175.1 Pseudomonadota bacterium
GTACTACAGCGGGCGGGAGGGCGACGTGAAGTCGAGCGTGCGCTCCCACGCCTCCAGGCGCCAGGTTTCCGCGGCCGCCGCGGGAAAATCGAGCGATGCGGGGAGGAGCGCGGCGGCGAACGGAGCCATGCGGAGGAGCCTGTTACAACCCCTTACAATTTCTTTCGCCCTGTACATACCCACCCGGAATCTCGTTCGCATCGCCGCCGTATCCTGAGTGGGAAAGGGGGCTTCGGCAAGACGCTTGGCCCCAGACGCAGATCCGCTCGACCGCGCTCCGGCGCGCCGACCCTCATCGCGAGGTCCATCATGAACCTGTCCCGGCGCTTCTTCCTCTCGCTGTCTTCCGGCGTCGCCGCCGGCGCGCTGATCCCGGGAGGCGTTTCCTCCGCGGCGAAGGCCGTTGCCGGCAGCGTTCCGACGACGATCCCGCACGCGACCCACTACGGCGCCTTCCACGCCGTCGTCCAGCACGGCCGGCTGGCCGCGGTTCGCCCGCTCGCCGCGAAGCACGACGCGATGCCGACGCCGATGCTCACCGAGGGCATCATCGCGCGCACCTACGACAAGACGCGCGTCCTTTACCCCATGGTGCGCAAGTCGTACCTGGACGGCATCGAGAACGGCACCGGCACCAAGCCCGAGCTGCGGGGCAAGGAGCCGTTCGTCCGCGTGTCCTGGGAGGTGGCGCTGGGCCTGACCTCCAAGGCGATCCTCGACACCATCGACCAATACGGCAACGAGGGAATTTTCAGCTCGTCGTACGGCGGCTGGTCGCACGCCGGCATCTTCCGGCCGAACGCGTTGCAGGGGCGCTTCTTCAACATCATCGGCGGCTGCTCGGTGACGACCGGCGACTACTCGGCCGGCGCCTCGCAGATCCTGCTGCCCTTCGTCATCGGCGACATGGAGGTCTACTCCGCGCAGACCGCGTGGGAGCAGATCCGCGACAATACCGAGGTGTTTGTCTTCGTCGGCTGTGACCCGTTCAAGAACAACCGCATCGAGTACACGGTGGCCGACCACCAGATGTACCCGCGCTGGATGGAGATCAAGAAGGCCGGCGTCAAGTTCATTTCCATCAACCCGCAGGTCACGCCGACGGACGAGGCCCTCGATTCCGAGTGGGTGAAGATCATCCCGAACACCGACACGGCGCTGTTCCTGGCCATGAGCTACCATGTCTACAAGGCCGGGAAGCACGACAAGGCATTCCTCAAGACCCATACGGTGGGTGCGGACCGGTTCATCCAGCATCTGGAAGGCAAGGGGCCGGACGGGGTCGTCAAGACGCCGGAATGGGCAGCGAAGATCACCGGCATCCCGGCCCAGAAGATCCGCGAACTGGCCGAGCTGATGGCCGCCAAGCGCACGGAGATCGCCGGCGCCTGGGCGCTGCAGCGCGCCCACCACGGCGAGATGACCCACTGGGCGATCATCAACTTCGCCTGCATGACGGGCAAGATCGGACTGCCGGGACAGGGCGTCGGCTTCAGCTGGCACTACGGCTGCGGCGGCATGCCGCAATCCGGCGCGGCGATGCCCGCCGGCTTGGGCCAGGGCCGCAACCCGATCAAAAAGATCTGCCCGGCCTCGCGCATCAGCGAGATGCTGCTCAACCCCGGCAAGGAGTTCGCCTACAACGGCAGCACCTACACCTACCCGGCCAAGATCAACCTGATCTACAACGCCGGCAACAA
Organism: Pseudomonadota bacterium; assembly: GCA_023412175.1. GTDB lineage: Bacteria > Pseudomonadota > Alphaproteobacteria > Azospirillales > Azospirillaceae > Azospirillum. The sequence continues at coordinate 1,701 of JAEYOB010000500.1, forward strand.
CTTCATATCGCATCAGCAGGACACCAACGAGCTGATCCGCGCCTTGCAGACGGTGAAGACGGTCGTCGTCCAGGATCCGTGGTGGTGCGCCTCCTCGCGCTGGGCGGACATCGTCCTGCCGGCCACCACGACGGTCGAGCGCGACGACGTCTCCTCCGCCGGCACCTACAGCAACGACAAGATCCTCGCCATGAAGAAGGTGATCGAGCCGCTCGGCGAGAGCCTGGACGACTTCGAGATCTTCCGGCGCCTGGCGGAACTCTTCGCCGTGGAGCAGGCGTTCACCGAGGGCCTGACTCCCTTGGAGATCATCAAGGCGGCCTACGAGAAGAGCGCGGCCCCCATTCCGTTCGACGAGTTCTGGGAGAAAGGCATCGCCGAGGTCCCGGTGCCGAAGGAGGCGCACAAGTGGGTCCGGCACGGCGATTTCCGCAGGGACCCCGTCAAGAACCCGCTGCACACCAAGTCCGGCAAGGTCGAGATGTACTGCGAGACGGTGGCCGCGTTCAAGCTGGCGGACTGCCCGCCCATGCCGACCTACATGGAGCCCGGCGAGTTCCTCGGCAACGCCAAGCCGGGACAGGTGCACGTCGTGAGCCCGCACCCGTTCATGCGGCTGCATTCGCAGATGGCCAACGCGGAAGTCCTGCGCAAGGGCTATGCCGTGGCCGGCCGCGAGCCCGTGCTGATTTCGGTCGAGGACGCCAGGGAGCAGGGTATCGCCTCGGGGGACGTCGTGGAACTGCACAACGAGCGCGGGTCGGTCCTGGCCGGCGCCGTCGTCTCCGACAAGATCATGAAGGGCGTGGTCAGCCTCCAGGAAGGCGTCTGGCCCCAGGTGGACTCGAAAGGCCGCTGCAACAGCGGGCTCGTCAACTTCATCACGAGCTCGCGGCCGTCCAGCAGCCTGAACCAGGCGACGACGGCGAACACGTGCGTGGCGTTCCTGCGCAAGTGCATGGACGCGGAGACGCCGAACCAGGCCTACGAGCCGCCGCCGGTCCTGCAGCGCGAGGTGGCGCTGAAGGAGGAGTTCTACGGCCTCGACCGCGCGTATGGCTTGGCGGACAAGGCCACCGCCAACCTGGAGCCCGGCGAGAAGCTCTTCTACCAGCGCTGCACGGTGTGCCATGGCCCGCGCGATCCGGCCCAGTTCACGAAGCAGCAGTGGCAGGGCATCACCCAGAGCATGTTCCCGCGCGCCGGCCTGGACGATGATCAGCAGAAGATCGTCATGGAGTTCCTGCTGAAGAACGCCAAGGACGCCGCGCATTGACCCGTGTCCCAGCGCTTCGCCCCCCTCGGGTGAAGCGCTGGACGCTCCCCGCCATCGGCTGGTCCCCGGCAGGCGTTGCCTTCCAATGGTGCACCGGATGCAATCACCCCCCCAAAGCAACGCACCGCTGGTTGATTCCTTCGGCCGCACGGTGAGTTACCTGCGCGTCTCGGTGACCGACCGCTGCGGCTTCCGTTGCGTCTACTGCATGGCGGAGGACATGAGCTTTCTGCCCAAGGCCGCGGTGCTGGCGCTGGAGGAGATCGACCGCCTCGCCACCGCTTTCGTCAAGCTCGGCACCCGCAAGCTGCGCCTGACCGGCGGTGAGCCGCTGGTGCGGCCCGGTATCATGGACCTGATCACCGCGCTCGGCCGCCACGTCAAGGCCGGCGACCTCGCCGAGCTGACGCTGAGCACCAACGGCTCGATGCTGTCCAAGCACGCCGAGGGGCTGGTGGACGCCGGGG
>JAEYOB010000620.1 GCA_023412175.1 Pseudomonadota bacterium
GTGCAGCGTGTCGCTGTCCTGGTTGCCGTTCAACCGGTCGTCGTCGGCGCCCAGCACGATGTTACTGGTTGGCGCTGTCGCCGAAGACGATCTGCGGCCTGCCCTCGGCCGCCGGGGTGCCTCACGTATAAAAGCCTGCAAATGCGTCATTGCGACGCATTTGCAGGGGGAGCCGCTTCTGCACTTCGGGGGGCGGAAATGCCGGCGCATACGCTCGCCTAAGGTGGCTTTTGCAGGAGGCTTGGCCCACGTCATTGAGGATGTGGCCGCAGTTGCGCGTGAGCGTGAATGGAAGGGAGCAGCGCTCGCTCCGCCAAGTGGCGCGCAAATACTCTGCCTTCACCCGTTTTTTACCGTTGGAGAGGCGGAACAGGTCGCAGGTTTTTTGCTTTTATTGGCAAGAAGCGCGCTTCTCCAGCCGGCGCAGAAACTCCCGCATGACCGTGCGATAAAGCTCATCCTTCAACCGCGCGTCCTCGACACCCAGGTCGAGGCTGGGGTTGTCGTTGATCTCGATGACGAAGACACCGCGCTCGTTCTGCTTGATGTCGACGCCGTACAGCCCGTCGCCGATCAGGCCGGCCGCCTTGACGGCGATATCGACGACCTCCGTCGGCGCCTCGTCCACCAGCAGCGTGCGGCTCGACCCCTGCTCGGCGCGGCCGTTGCCGCCGTGCTTGACGATCTGCCAGTGCTTCTTCGCCATCAGGTACTGGCAGACGTAGAAGGGCTGCCGGTTGAGCACGCCGACGCGCCAGTCGAACTCGGTGTACATGAACTCCTGCGCCAGGATGACGTCGGACTCCTCGAACAGGCTCTCCGCCGTCGCCTCCAGTTCGGAGCGGTTGGTCACCTTGTAGACCCCGCGCGAGAACGAGCCGTCGGGGATCTTCAGCACGATGGGGTAGGGGATCTCCCGGTCGAGCGTGGCGAGCCCGCGCTTGTCGAGGATCACCGTCTTCGGCGCCGCGACTTTGTTGGCCTTCAGCAGTTCGGCGAGATACACCTTGTTGGTGCATTTGAGGATCGAGTTGGGGTCGTCGATCACCGGCATGCCTTCCGCCTCCGCCTTCTTGGCGAAGCGGTAGGTGTGGTTGTCGATGGCCGTCCCCTCACGGATGAACAGCGCGTCGTACTCGGCAAGACGCGCGTAGTCCTTCTTCTCGATCAGTTCGACCTCGATGCCCAGACTCTCGCCGGCCTTGACGAACTTCTGCAGGGCGCGCGGGCTGGAGGGCGGCAGTTCCTCCTTTGGATTGTGCAGGATCGCCAGCGTCCAGCGCGCCATGGCACGCGCCGCGGGTTCCCGCCAGGAGGCGCGGGTGTAGGCGTCGAGCGCCGCCTTGAACGCGGTCTTCTGCCCGTCGTTCAGCTCATCGAGGGACAGCGGCTCCACCGCGTGCAGCACCCAGGAGTCCTTCAGGCGCACCTGCACCTTCAGGATCGGACAGCGGAACAGATCGAAGATCCCGCGGGCGGCGTCGGCGAAACGGCGGTCGTCGGCGACGCCGAAGAAGACGTACAGGTTGAAAGACGCCTCCGGCGGCTCGGCCAGCCGCTTCATCTTCCGGCGAAGCGCCTCCTCCACCTCGGACAGCGCGGCCCGGGTCAGGGTGCGCTGACGCAGGTCGAGGATGGTCCTGACCGTCGGGATCACCCGTTCGCCGCGCGCCTCGCCCAGCAGCGAGACGTAGTAGCCGGTGCCCAGGTACTCGTAGGTGCGGCTGAGATTGATGACCCGCTGACCGCGCGCCGCCTCGGGCTTGGCGATGTAGTCGCGGGCGGTGACGACCTGGAGGTTGTCCTTCGTCCAGGGGAAGTCGGCGCGGCGGTCGACGATGACGAGGTGCGTCGCCATCAGCGGGCAGGGGCCTCGGCTGGGCGCTCGCGCAGCAGCAGGGTCGCCTTCAGCTGCGCCTTGCCATAGCGGGCCATGCGCTCGAAATCTCGGCGGGGGATCGGCATGAAGATCCTGTCGATGTGGGCGTGGTGGCGGTCGTAGACCAGCGGGTCGTGGACGTAGAGGAACCGCTCGTCGGCCCCCGACACCACGACCCAGTGCGGGAACTTTTCCCGATAGATGCGGTAGCTGCTGATCAGCACGATGGGGACCGCACCCTCCTGCACCGCGCACGCCATGTCGTCGGCGCTGAGCGTGCGGTGACTGATCCGCACGTCGGTCTGGGACAGTTCCTCGATCATCTCCTGGTGGACGAGGCGCATGACCTCCTTCTTGTCGTCGTCGCGCACCCCGTCGAGAAAGGGGACGCCGTCGTCCTTGACGCAGATCTCCACGTCCAGCCCGCGCCGCCACGCCGCCAGCGCCAGCCCGTAGGGGCCGCAGCCGCCGTGCCCGGAGGTCATGAACACCGTGGTCGCCTCGCGCCACAGGCGCAGTTCCAACTGGCGGTTCAGCTCCAGTTCCGGCTTGAGCGCCTTCAACCCCATCATCAGGGCCGAAGGGCCGCAGGTGAAGTCCAGGGTCTGCTGGTAGTAGGGCACCAACCGGGCTCCGAGCGGCGCGCTGGGACCGACGTTCCCCAGACGTTTCTCCAGCCGCAGCGCTTCCATGTGATCTTCGTAGTAATCGGTGTAAACACCGAACTCGCGGTATCCATTCCCCTTGTACAAATCGATGGCCGAGGTGTTGTCACACCGCACCTCCAGACGTAGATAGATGCAGTCGTGCGACCGTGCGGCCTGTTCGGCGGCGGCCAGAAGGCGGGTGCCGACGCCCTGGCCGCGGAACGGCGGGTCCACCGCGAAGGAATACAGCCGCGCCAGCGAGGTTCCGGCATGGAACGCGACCATCGCGTAGCCTGCGATCGCCTCGCCATGCACTTCCACCAGCACCATGGCATTGCCCTTCGTGATCATGTGGTGGAAACTGCGCCGGGTAAGCCGGTCGGTGACGAAGCAGCGCTCCTCGATGCCGAGCAGCGCCGGAATGTCGGAGGGAGACGCCTGCCGCAGCGTGACCGGCGGCGGTGCGGTGCGGAGGTCGAGGTCGGCGGGCGTGGTGGCTGGCATGGGGTATGAGATGGGAGGTACGGTGTTCGAGCACATCCTACTCTCTTCCATGCGCGAGGAAACCGGTGGCACCCCTTTCGCGTTTGGGGTGGATGCTAGGCGCAGGAACGATCTTCGGTTAGCCTTAAGCCTTGTTTGACGAGCAATTCTGAAATTGCCGCGCCCGAATGGGCACCCAAGTTTATTCACCAATCGGATCGTCGGACACCGGTTCGCCCGAACGAAGGACATCGACACGCATGGATGCTCGGTACAAAACCAGCGAGATCGAACGGCGCAGCCTTGACGTGGACGGGCTGAAGCGCTCGTTCCTGGAATGGCTGGTCTATTCGGTGGGCAAGGACGCGCGGGCGGCGACGCGGCGCGACTGGTTCCATACCGTGGCGCTGGCGGTCCGCGACCGTCTGGTGGACCGCTGGATGGACACCACCCGGACCTACTACCAGCAGGACGCCAAGCGCGTGTACTACATGTCGCTGGAGTTCCTGATCGGCCGGCTGCTGACCAACAGCCTGTCCAACCTCGGCATCATGGATCCCTGCCGGCAGGCGCTCGACCGCATCGGGCTGACGCTGGACGAGGTGGTCGAGGCCGAGCCGGACGCCGCGCTGGGCAACGGCGGCCTGGGCCGTCTCGCCGCGTGCTTCCTGGACAGCATGGCGTCGCTGGGCCTGCCGGGCTACGGCTACGGCATCCGCTATGAATTCGGCCTGTTCGAGCAGCGCTTCGAGAACGGCTGGCAGGTCGAGTACCCCGAGCAGTGGCTGCAGTTCGGCAACCCGTGGGAGTTCGCCCGGCCCGAGGTGCTGTATCCCGTGCAGTTCTACGGCCGCGTCGAGGAATTCCGCGATTCCGTGGGCGAGAAGGCCTACCGCTGGGTGGACGCCGAGCGGGTGCTGGCCATGGCCTACGACACGCCGGTGGTCGGCTTCGGGGGCAAGACGATCAACACGCTGCGCCTGTGGTCGGCGCGCGCCACCCGTGACTTCAACTTCGGCCACTTCAACGACGGCGCCTACATGAAGGCCGTCGAGCAGAAGGTGATGACCGAAAACCTCAGCCGCGTCCTCTACCCGAACGACGCGACGGAGATCGGCCGCGAGCTGCGCCTGAAGCAGGAGTACTTCTTCACCTCGGCGTCGCTGCAGGACATCCTGCGCCGCTTCCTCCAGCATCATTCCGACTTCGACCTTCTGCCGGAAAAGGCGGCGATCCAGCTCAACGACACGCACCCGTCCATCGGCATCGCCGAGATGATGCGCCTGCTGATCGACCAGCACTCCGTGCAGTGGGACAAGGCGTGGGAGATCACCCGCGGCTGCTTCTCCTACACCAACCACACGCTGCTGCCCGAGGCGCTTGAGGCGTGGCCGGTGCGCCTGCTGGAGCGCGTGCTGCCGCGCCACATGCAGATCATCTACGAGATCAACGCGCAGTTCCTGAACCGCTCGAAGGCCCGTGCGGCCGGCGACAACGGCCGCCTGTCGCGGCTGTCGCTGATCGACGAGCGCGGTGAGCGGCGCGTGCGCATGGGCAATCTGGCGTTCCTCGGCTCGCACAAGGTGAACGGCGTCTCGGCGCTGCACACCGACCTGATGCAGCAGACGGTGTTCGCCGACTTCCACGCCGAGTTCCCGGACCGCATCAACAACAAGACCAACGGCATCACCCCGCGCCGCTGGCTGAATCAGGCGAACCGGCCGCTGGCCGAGCTGATCACCAGCCGCATCGGCGAGGGCTGGGTGGCCGACCTCGACCAGATCAAGGCGATCCTGCCGAAGGCCGACGACGCCACCTTCCGCGAGGAGTTCCGCCGGGCCAAGCGGGCGAACAAGAAGCGCCTTGCCGCCTACATCGCGCGCCAGACCGGCACAGAGATAAGCATCGACAGCCTGTTCGACGTGCAGGTCAAGCGCATGCACGAGTACAAGCGACAGCTTCTGAACATCCTTCAGACCATCGCGCTGTACAACGACATCCGCGACAACCCGACGGTCAACTGGGTGCCGGTGACCAAGGTGTTCGCCGGCAAGGCGGCTCCCGCCTACCAGATGGCGAAGCTGATCATCAAGCTGATCAACGACGTCGCCAAGGTGGTGAACCACGACCCCGCCCTGCACGACAAGCTGAAGGTCGTCTATCTGCCGAACTACAACGTCACCGCGGCGGAGATCATCATCCCCGCCGCCGACCTGTCGGAGCAGATATCGACCGCCGGCATGGAGGCGTCGGGCACCGGCAACATGAAGCTGGCGCTGAACGGCGCGCTCACCATCGGCACGCTCGACGGCGCCAACGTCGAGATCAAGGAGCATGTCGGCGACGACAATATCTTCATCTTCGGCCTGACGGCTGAGGAGGCGAACAGCCTGCGCGAGGGCGGCGCCTACAACCCGCGGCAGGTGATCGCCGCCAATCCGGCGCTGAAGCGGGCGCTGGACATGATCTCGACCGGCGTCTTCTCGCCGGACGACCCCAACCGCTTCCACCCCATCCTCCAGGCGCTGACCGACGGCGGCGACCATTTCCTGGTCACGGCCGACTTCGAGGATTATTGCCTGGCGCAGGAGCGCGCCATGGACCTCTACCGCGACACCGAGGAGTGGACGCGCAAGGCGATCATCAACACCGCCAGCATGGGGTGGTTCTCCTCCGACCGCACCATCCACGAATACGCCGAGGAGATCTGGAAGGTTCACCCGGTCGCCCCCGATACCAGCGGTTCGGGGTTTCGGTAACAAATGAAACGCGGACGCCGCGGGCGCTTTACAAGCCCTGCGGCTTCGCGTATGGATGGCGTCATGAATTGCTCGTTCGCCAAGACCACCACCACCAAAACGACTCGCTCCGGCGGGCCGTCTGGAAGTGGCGTGCGGTAAAAGCGCAACGACACCCACCACGAGGGCCCCGCCGGACACGGACGGGGCCCTTGTCGTATCAGGGCTCCGTCCGCCGCCCGCCGGGGCCCCGCAAACAGGACGGAGTAGCTTGAAGATGTCTGTCGCCAGTTCCCTCAAGAAGGTCGCCATCGTCGGAGCCACCGGCGCCGTCGGCCGCGAGATGGTCGAGGTCCTGCACCGCCGCAACTTCCCCGTGGCCGAGCTGCGCCTGCTGGCCTCCGGCCGCAGCGCCGGCAAGGTGGTCGAGACCCCGTACGGCACCATCACGCTGCAGGAATATTCGCTGGATCTGGTGAAGGACTGCGATGTGGTGCTGCTCGCCGTGTCCGGCGACTTCGCCAAGGCGCACGCTCCGGCCATCGCCGCCGCCGGCCCGCTGGTGATCGACAACTCCTCGGCGTTCCGCTACGACCCGGAAATCCCGCTGATCGTGCCGGAGATCAATGCCTCGGCCTACGACCCCGCCAAGCGCCTGATCGCCAACCCGAACTGCACCACCGCCATCGCCGTCGTGGCGCTGGGGCCCCTGCACAAGGCGTTCGGCCTGAAGCGCGTGATCGTCTCCACCTATCAGGCGACCAGCGGCGCCGGCGCCGAGGGCATGGCCGAGCTTGAGGAGCAGACCCGCAACCAGCTCGAAGGCCGTCCGGTGACGAACTCCGTGTTCCGCCACCCGATCCCCTTCAACCTGATCCCGCAGATCGACGCCTTCCAGGACAACGGCTACACCAAGGAAGAGATGAAGGTCACCTGGGAGAGCCGGAAGATCCTCGGCCTGCCGGATCTGCCGCTCTCCTGCACCGCGGTGCGCATCCCGACCTACCGCGCGCATTCCGAGGCGATCACCGTCGAGACCATCGAGCCGGTGACGCCGGACGCGGCGCGCCGCGTGCTGGCCGACGCGCCGGGCGTGAAGCTGACCGACGATCCGGCCAACGGCGTCTACCCGATGCCGCTGAACGCGTCCGGCCAGTTCGACGTCGAGGTGGGCCGCATCCGCACCAATCTGGTGTTCGGTGACCACGGCCTCGACCTGTTCGTCTGCGGCGACCAGCTGCTGAAGGGCGCCGCCCTGAACGCGGTGC
>JAEYOB010000630.1 GCA_023412175.1 Pseudomonadota bacterium
CGGGGTAGGGGGCGGGGGCCCGCCGGGCGGGGGGGTGGGTGAGGGGGCCTGCAAGGATCCTTGCGCCACCCTCACCCGGCCGCCTGCGGCGGCCACCCTCTCCCGGGGCGGGAGAGGGTTGTTCTTACGGAACCATCGCCGAGCGCAGGTCGAGCACGTCGTCGGCGCGCTGGACGACCTGCACGCCCTCGCGCACGCCCCACGACATCGGCTGCGCGTGCAGCGGCATGTAGCCGTAGTCGGCGTGGACGATCCCCCACGCCTCCTTGATCATGGCGTTGCGCTTGGCCTGGTCGGTCTCGCTGCCGATCTTGACGGTCAGCTCGTCCACCTTCTTGTTGCAGTAGCCGCCGAGGTTGAACAGGCCCGACTGCGTCTCCTTGTTGCGGCAGCCCGCGAGGTTGAGGAGCGAATTGTGGCTGTCGATCGACGACGGCGTCCAGCCCAGCATGTAGAAGCTGGTGTCGTAGCCGGCCTGCGCCAGCACCTTGCCGAAGTACTTGCCCTTGGTCTGCGCCAGCAGGTCGATCTTGATGCCAACCTTGGCCAGCATGCCCGCCACCGCCTGGCAGACCTTCTCATCGTTGACGTAGCGGTCGTTCGGGCAGTCCATGGTCACGGTGAAGCCGTTCGGATAGCCGGCCTCGGCCAGCAGCTTCTTGGACTTCTCCGGGTCATAGGGGTAGGGGGCGCCGAACGACTTGTCGAAGCCGTTGACCTCCGGCGCGATCAGCGTGCCGAGCGGCACGGCGGAGCCGCGCATGATCTGCTTGTTGATGGCCTCCAGGTTCACGGCGTGCACGAACGCGGCGCGCACGCGCTGGTCCTTGAAGGGGTTCTTGCCCTTGACGCTGGAGTACTTCAGCTCGTCGCGGTCCTGGTCGAAGCCGACGAAGATGGCGCGCGCCTCGGCGCCGGTCAGCGGCTTGACGCCCTTGGCCTGCTCCAGGCGGTCCCAGTCCTGCACCGGCACCGGCTGGATCACGTCGAGTTCGCCCGACATCAGCGCCGCCACGCGGGTGGCCGGCTGCGAGACCGGGGTGAAGACCACCTCGGTCACGTTGGTCTTGAGGGCCTTGTCCCAGTAATTGGGAAAGCGCTTCAGCACGGTCTTGGTGTCCGGCTGGCGCTCGGTCAGCATGAAGGGGCCGGTGCCGTTGGCGGCGATGTTGGCGTGGTTGCCCTGGTTCGAGCCCTTGACGTTGGTGGCCTCGGTCGTGTTGTTCGCCTCCGACCACTTCTTCGACATGATGTAGAAGAGCGACCACTCGCGCTCCAGGATCGGGTTCGGCGTCGGCGTGGTCACCTCGACCGTGTGGTCGTCGATCTTGCGGATGTCCTTCGCCTTGGCGCCGTAGCCCTTCATGTCGGAGCCTTCGGTCAGCGTGCGCTTCCAGGAGAAGATCACGTCGTCGGCGGTGAAGGGAGAGCCGTCGTGGAAGGTGACGCCCTTGCGCAGGTGGAAGATCCACTTGGTCGGCTCGGGGTTCTCCCACTTCTCGGCCAGCATGGGCATCGGCCGCAGCTTCTCGTCGTAGCCGACCAGCGGCTCGTAGATGTTGCCCTGGAAGCCCAGCGTGAACGTCTCGTTCAGGCCGTGCGGGTCCATGGTCGTGGCGTCGCCCTGATAGGACCAGCGCAGGGTCTTGGCTTCGGCGGCCCCGGCAAGGACGGAGCCGGCCAGCGCCACCACGGCGGCGGAGCGGAGGAGTGAGGACGCGATGCTCATGGTTTCTGTTCTCCCTGTTCCGGCCTTGATGGCCTTGTGATGTCTGTTCAGGCGGCTAAGCGTTTGATCAGGTCGCGCATGAACCGCTCGCACGCGGTGACCTGCTCGACGTCGATGAACTCGTTGGCCTGGTGGGCCTGGTCGATGGAACCGGGGCCGCACATCACCGTGGAGAAGCCGGCCTCCTGGAACTGGCCGGCCTCGGCGCCGTAGGGCACCACCGTGGTGTCGTTGCGTCCGGTCAGCGCGTGGACGAGCTGCGCCGCGGGTCCGCCCGGCTCCGGTGCCAGGCCGGGCGCGCCGGCCAGCACCTCGGTGCGGATGTCGCACTCCGGCGCGATGGCCTTCATCTCCGGCAGCAGCGTGTCGCAGAAGGCCTGGAAGCGGTCCAGGTACGTCTTCCAGTCGTCGCCGGTGACGGTGCGGATGTCCCACAGGAAATCGCAGCGCTTCGCCATGATGTTCAGCGCCGTGCCGCCCTGGATGGTGCCGACGTGCAGCGTCGTGTAGGGCGGATCGAACGGCGAGGCCGGGTCGGCGCCGGCCTTGTTCTCCGCCATCATGTCGGCGACGAAGGTCGCCAGCCGCGCCGCGGTCATCACCGCGCTGACGCCGCGGTTCACCTGGCTGGAGTGCACCTCGTGTCCGGTCACCGTGGTGCGCAGGGCGTAGCAGCCCTTGTGCGCCAGCACCACGCCCATGCTGGTCGGCTCGCCGCCGATGACGGCGCTGGGGCGCGGCAGCTCGCGCACCAGCCGCTCGATCATGAAGGGCGCGCCGAAGCAGCCGATCTCCTCGTCGTAGGACAGCGCGAGATGGATCGGACGTTTCATGCCGGCGGCGAGCATCTCCGGCACCAGCGCCAGCGCGATGGCCGAGAAGCTCTTCATGTCGGCGGTGCCGCGGCCGTACAGGCGGCCGTCGCGCTCCACCAGGGCGAAGGGGTCGGTGTCCCAGGCCTGCCCGTCCACCGGCACCACGTCGGTGTGGCCGGACAGGACGACGCCGCCCTCGGTTGCCGGGCCGATGGTGGCGAACAGGTTCGCCTTGCTGCCGTCGTCGTTGGGAACCAGCCGGCTTTCGACGCCGAAGCCCGCCAGATAATCCCTCACCCAGTCGATGAGGGCCATGTTGGAGTGGCGCGATACCGTGTCGAACCCCACCAGCCGGGCGATCACGTCCCGTGTTGTGTCTTCCAAACCCTGTCCTGTCTGTCCCTGTTGCCGGCCCTTTGTTATGGGCTCGTGCGAATGTCTCGGTGCCTAAACAATGTCGCGGCCAAACTGCGGGAGTCAAATGGCAAGTGGCGCTTGGTGTTACTTCGGCGCCCGCAACGCCAGCCATAGCCCGGCCGACAGGACGGCAATGGCGGCGGCCGCCTGCAACGTCACCGGTTCGCCCAAGAAAGCGGCGCTCAGCACCGCGGCGGTGACCGGGCTCAAGGCCAGGAAGACGGTGACTCGCGTCGGCGTGGTGTGGCGCAACGCCCAGAGCCACAGGAAGTAGCCGATGCCGCTGCTCACCCCGATGAACAGCACGGCGGCCCAGCCGGCCGCCGTGATGCGCGGCGCCTCGGTGAAGAAGCCCTCGCCGCCGGCCAGCAGCGCCAGGAAGCCGACCGACGCCAGCATCGCGAAGGCGCTGACCGGCAGCGGGTCGTACTTCCGCAGATAGGGGCGGTACAGCACGCTGCAC
>JAEYOB010000670.1 GCA_023412175.1 Pseudomonadota bacterium
GGCCGTAACCGCTCCGTTCAGCCTGGGTTCAGGCGAAGGGAGGTAAGGGTTTCGCCAATGCGCTGACCGCAGTTGGGAGAAAGACGTGACCGAGATTGTTTCCAAGAGCCGCTACGATCTGACGGCACAGGCGCTGCATTGGGCGACGGCCATCGCGATCATCGGCGCCTTCGTGCTGATCCAGGTGCTCGACGGCATGCCCAAGGGGCAGGAGCGGTCGTTCCTGATGGGCCTGCACAAATCCCTGGGCGTCGCCGCGCTGGCGCTGGTGGTCGCGCGCGCGGCATGGCGGCACGTCAGCGCGCCGCCGGCCTCGCCGGCCATGCCCGCGTGGATGGAGACGGCCAGCCGCTGGGCGCATGTGGCGCTGTACGCGCTGATGCTGCTGGTGCCGCTGGCCGGGATGGTGATGTCCTGGTCGGCGGGACGGCCGATCGCCGTGTTCGGCCTGTTCACGCTGCCCGACCTGCTGCCGCCCAACCCCGCCCTCAAGGACGCCGCCGAGGAGGTGCACGAGGTGCTCGGCAACCTGATCCTCATCCTCGCCGGCCTGCACGCCGGGGCGGCACTGTTCCACCAGTACGTGCTGAAGGATGGCGTTCTGACCCGCATGCTGCCGTGGCGGGCGCGGGTGTAGCGCCCTCTCCCTCCCGCCCCCTGCTGCACCATGGGGCGGGAGGGGCGATGCGGCTCAATGCCGGCTTGCCTTGTGATCCCCGTGCGCGCGCTTCTCCGCCGTGTCGCGGCCGATCAGCTTGTTGAAGTTCGACCCTTCCTCATAGAGCAGTGCCAGTTGCGACTCGTCGAACTGCTGGAAGAACTCGTCCCAGCCGATCTCTTCAAGTTCGTCGTGGTCGGACTGGCGGGCTTTGGGGAACATCAGGCGCAGCAGACCGATGCCGGTCTTCCGGCTCTTGCCGGTGCCGTGCGTGCTTCGGACGACCGCCGGCTTGCCGCCGTGCTGTTCGGCCCAGTGACGGATCTCTTCGTGGTCGGTCGTGGTCTTGGCCATGGCGATCTCCCTGTGCGGTGTCCACCCAGGAAGTTGAACAGCCGCACTCAACGGGCGTTGCGCTTTCCCGCCCCCTCACGGGCGCGCGAGGCCTGTTCGCGTTCCAGCCGCTGGTGCAGGAAGGCCAGCACCGCCGCCTCCTCGCCGTTCAGGCCGTGCAGTTCGTCGCGCAGTTCCTCCTCGACCTCGGCCTTCAGCGTCTCCAGCAGGCTGCCCTCCAGGTAGGCGTCGAGCACCTCCGGGTGGACGTAACTCCTGCGGCAGACGCTGGCCGTATTGCCGAGACGGGCGGCCACCTGCTCGATGGCGCGGGTGACGTTGCGCTTGGCCTTGGCCTGGCTGTCGAAGCTCTCGAACTCCTTCAGCGCCATCGCGGCCAGCACCGTTCCGGCCCAGGTGCGGAAATCCTTGGCGGTGAAGTCCTCGCCGGTGATGGAGCGCAGATAGTCGTTCACGTCGCCCGACGTGACGGCGTGGCGCTGTCCGTCCTCGCCGATGTACTGGAACAGTTCGTCGCCCGGCACGTCCCGGCAGTCCCGCACCACACGGGCGAGGCGGCGGTCCTTCAGTTCGACCTCCCACACCTTGCCGGACTTGCCCCTGAACTCGAAGCGGATCTGCGAGCCCTCGATATCCGCGTGCTTGTCGCGCAACGTGGTCAGGCCGTAGCTCTTGTTTTCCCGCGCGTAGGTCTCGTTGCCGACGCGGATCAGCGTGGTCTCCAGCAGGCGCGCGACGGTCGCCAGCACCTTCTCGCGGGTCAGGCCGCGCTGCGACAGGTCCTCCTCGACGCGGGCGCGGATCTTCGGCAGCGCCCGGCAGAACTCCAGCATGCGGCCGAACTTGGTGCCCTCGCGCAGCTCGGTCCAGCGCGGGTGGTAGCGGTACTGCTTGCGCCCCTTGGCGTCGCGCCCGGTGGCCTGGAGATGACCATCGGGATCAGCACAGATCCATACGTCCTTGTAAGCCGGCGGAATCGCCAGCTTGCGGATGCGCGCCAGCGTGTCTTCCTCGCTCACGGCGACGCCGTCCGGCCATCGGTAGTTGAAGCCCTTGCCGGCGCGGCGCCGGCGGATGCCCGGCTCCTCGTCGGAGACGTAGATCAGCCCGGCGCAGGCGGCCGTCTGCTGCGGGTCGGCGATGTCGGAAGGGAGAGGGGTGCGTGCGTCCATGCCGGAGTAAACGGCGCGCCGCAGCGCTTGTTGCCGCAACCGGGTGGCGCCTATGAAGGCTTGGGAGCCGTGGCTGAACGCGATGCGGCTGAACGCGACGGGCGCGCTGCCGCGTCCCGGCAGCCCCGACAAACGGTGACCATTTCCGGACGGTAACCAAATCGTTAGAAGTAGCCGGACAGCCTTCCACGTGGTGTTCCACGCGGAGGGTGATCCTTGTCGAACGCGTCTTCCTGGCTGCGCGGTGCAGCCCTCTACCAGATCTATCCGCTGAGTTTCCTCGATGGGAACGGCGACGGCCAGGGCGACCTGGAGGGCGTGCTGGCCGGGCTCGACCATGTGGCCTCCCTGGGCGTGGACGGGATCTGGCTGTGCCCGTTCTATCCGTCACCGCTGAAGGACTTCGGCTACGACATCGCCGACCACCGCGCCGTGGACCCGCGCATGGGCGACCTCACGGCCTTCGACCGGGTTCTGGCGCGGGCGCATGCGCTGGGCCTCAAGGTGCTGGTCGATCTGGTGTGCGGCCACACCTCGGACGAACATCCTTGGTTCGCCGCGTCGTGCCGGTCGCGCGACGGGGAGTTTGCGGACTGGTACGTCTGGGCCGACGCCAAGCCCGACGGCTCGCCGCCCAACAACTGGCTATCGGTGTTCGGCGGAGCCGCCTGGACCTGGGAGCCGCGGCGGCGCCAGTACTATTTGCACCATTTCCTGGCGAGCCAGCCGGCGCTCAACCTGCACCACGAGCCGTGCTTGCAGGGCGTGCTGGACAACGCGCGCTTCTGGCTGGAGCGCGGGGTGGACGGCTTCCGGATCGACGCGGTGGATTTCTTCGCGCACGACCCGCTGCTGCGCTCCAACCCCGCGGCGGTCTGGCGGGCGGCCGAGCCGCCGCTGAAGCCCTTCGCGCTCCAGCGCCACCTCCACGACATGATGCACCCGTCCATCCCCACGGTGCTGGAGCGGCTGCGCGCCACGGTGGACCGGCATCCCGGCGCGGTGCTGCTGGGCGAGTTGTCGAGCCAGCCGGGGGCGGGGCAGCGCATCGCCACCTACACCGCGCCGGGGGGGGTGCCCCCCC
>JAEYOB010000697.1 GCA_023412175.1 Pseudomonadota bacterium
CGTTTGATCCTGGTACTCGGCGCGTGCGTGGCGAATGCTGATCACGCCGCACACGAGCGTCATGAACGAGAGGAAGCCAGCGACGCGGACCATGCCGCGCAGGTGCTTCGCCTTCTCGGGACTGTACTTTCCGCGTCGCAGGATCATGGTGACGTCTTCCTTCGATCAGGCCCGGGCGCGTCGTCGTTACTCACCTGAAGAGGTCCATGAAGCCGCCGCCGCTCCGCACCATGTCGATGCCGAACCGCGCCCACGCGATGAGCTGGCTGCCGTACTTTTTCTCGTTGCAGGTGACCGCCGAGGCCGCCGAGACGTTGCTCGTCAGAGCAAGCTTACCGTACTGGATGGACGCGTTCTGCCCGCGGGCGTTCGTGTCCCAGACCGCTTGCCAGTTCGCCGTGCCGCTCAGCGTCCCGGAGGCGCTGTTCCAGCTCCGGTTCACGGCGGCCGAGTCGGGCAGGCCGGAGCGCTGCGCTGCGGGCGCAGCCGGGTTGTCGCCGGGCACGGTCCCGCCGCCGCCGCTCTGACCGATGCCGCCGCCGCCGTTCTCGCATCCGTGCTCAGCCACGGGAAGCGTGCGCTCAGTTCCTCTGGCGTCAGCAGCGCCACCGCCACGTCGCTGGCGCGCTGGATGGCGTGGGTCTGCCGCAGCACCGGCTCGCCGGCCGGCGTCGCGAGGTAGAGATAGCCGGGCGTGCGCAGGCCCAGGTCCACCGGGTCGCCGTCAACCGACAGGTGCTCGGTGGCGTTCTGGAGGAAACCCAGCCCGAAGCGCGACAGCGCGATGTTGGCCGGGGTGGAGAACTGCTGGCGGATCGAGCTGGCGGACAGCGCCGAACTGGCCGTCGCGTAGGACGGGTCGCGCTCGACCACCGCGACGGTGCCGCCGAAGCCGGGGTCGGATGCCAGGAAATAGGCTGTGGCGCACCCCATCACGCCGCCGCCGACGATCACCACATCGAAGCGCTGAATCATGTGTTCTTGTCCTCCCGGCACCATCGGGCCAGAGGATGGGCGCGTCGTCAACTATTCCGCGTCCGGCTGCCGTTCCGGCGCCGCGTCGGCGAAGGCCGGCAGGGCGCGCGCCGCCGCGGCGAGGCGCACGAGGGTCGGATAGGGCGTCAGGTCGCAGTCGAACCGCTCGGCGTTGTAGACCTGCGGCACGAGGCAGACGTCGGCCAGCGTCGGCTGGTCGCCGTGGCAGTAGCGCCCGGTGCGCGGGTCGTTCGCCAGCATCGCCTCCAGCGCCGCAAAGCCCTCGGCGATCCAGTGGCGGTACCAAGCGTTGCGCGCCTCCTCGTCCAGCTCCAGCTCGCGGCCCAGGTGCTTCAGCACGCGCAGGTTGTTCAGCGGGTGGATGTCGCAGGCGATGGTCAGCGCGATCGCCCGCACCCGCGCACGGCCGGGCGCATCGGCCGGCAGCAGGGTCGGGTGCGGGTGCACCTCCTCCAGGTATTCGATGATCGCCAGTGACTGGGTGAGCGGCGCGCCGTCGTCGGTCTCCAGGACGGGGACGAGCTTCTGCGGGTTGAGTGCGGCGAAGGGCGGCTCCGCCTGCGCGCCCTTGCGCAGGTGCACGGAGACGTGCTCGGGGGTGAGGCCCTTGAGGTTCAGCGCGATGCGCACGCGGTACGCGGCGGAGGAACGGAAATAGCCATAGAGCTTCATAGGGCACCCCGCATCAGGGACGGCAGCAGCACCGCGCCGAACGAGCCGAGCGCCGCACCGGCGCTGAGTGCCTGCACGACCGTGCGGCGGGAGACGCTGGTCTTCATGGTCTTCCTTCCCTCCCCAGGGCCGCGTCCGGCGCAGCCTCCTTGATATTGTTTCAGATGAAACCTTTCGTGCACCGTGATTGTCAAGCCGGACTGTTGGTTATGCTGCCCACCTTTTCCCAGGCGGAAGGGAGCGTCAGTCGACACCCTCCGCGCCGTTCGGCGCCATGCCCTCGGCCTGCGCGTGCAGCTTGGTCAGCAGCACGTCCAGTTGCCGGACCTCCTCGGCCGTCAGCGTTTCCAGAACCTCGCGCTCCATGGCGCGGGCCAGCGGGACGATCTGCTGGTAGACGCCGCGTCCCTTGCGCGACAGCGCCAGCATGTTCTGCCGCTGGTCCAGCGGGTTGTCCTTGCGGTTCACCAGCCCGGCGCTCACCAGCCGGGTCACCGCGCGGCTGACCTTGGCCTTGTCCATCGCCGTGCGGGTGCAGATGTCCTGCGAGGAGGCCGGCGCGTAGCGCCCCAGCACCGCCATGACCCGCCACTCCGGGATGGAGATCCCGAACGCCGTCTCGTAGCGGCGGGCGAACGCCTTGCTGACGAGGTTCGACACCACCGACAGCCGGTAGGGCAGGAAGCGGCTGAGTTCCAGGGCGTCCCCGGCATCCACGACGGGTTCATTGGTGGTCTGCATAAAGCGGCACTTGCGAATCGTTTCGTTTGAAACAATCCTACTGGTGGAGCATGCAGCGTCAAGCCCCGCGGCGATGGGGCAGGGGAGGATATCCGTGAAGAGCTACATCAGCTTCCCGCGTGTCGAGGGCAGCGCATCGCGCCAGGCGCACGCCGACCTGCCCGCCGGCACCTACGAGCGCGAGCTTGGTAAGGAAGGTTTCTTCGGCCCGGCCACACACATGTACCACCGCCACCCGCCGACCGGCTGGACGGACTGGGACGGCCCGCTGAAGCCGCGCGCCTTCGACCTGACCAAGCTGAACGCCGAGCACCCGAGCCCCTGGGACGCCGGGCCGGTGCTGCACAACGCGCATGTCCGCATGCGGCTGTGGCGGGCGCCGGAGCGCATGGACCATCTGGCGCGCAACGGCGACGGCGACGAGCTGCTGTTCGTCCACACCGGCCGCGGCGACCTGTTCTGCGACTACGGGCATCTGCCGTTCCGTGCCGGCGACTACATCGTGCTGCCGCGCTCGACCATGTGGCGGATCGAATGCGCCGAGCCGGTGACGGTGCTGCTGATCGAGGCGACCGGCTCCACCTACCGGCTGCCGGACAAGGGCATGCTGGGGCCGCACGCCGTCTTCGATCCGGCGGTGCTCGACGTGCCGCGGATCGACGACGCCTTCAAGGCGCAGCAGGACGAGCGCGCGTGGCAGGTGCGCATCAAGCGCCGCAACGCGATCACCACCGTGACCTATCCGTTCAACCCTCTGGACGCCGTGGGCTGGAAGGGCGACCTCAGCGTCGTGCGGCTCAATGTCGAGGACATCCGGCCGCTGATGAGCCACCGCTACCACCTGCCGCCCAGCGCCCACACGACCTGGGTGGCCGACCGGTTCGTGGTCTGCACCTTCGCTCCGCGCCCGTTTGAGAGCGATCCGGGGGCGCTGAAGGTGCCGTTCTACCACAACAACGACGACTATGACGAAGTGCTGTTCTACCACGCCGGCGACTTCTTCTCGCGCGACAACATCCATCCGGGGATGGTCACCTTCCATCCCTGCGGCTTCACGCACGGGCCGCACCCCAAGGCGCTGAACAACGCCTTCACCCCGAAGAAGCCGGCCACCGACGAGTACGCGGTGATGCTCGACGCCCGCGATGCGCTGGAGGTCGGCGAGGCGGCGGCAAGCGTGGAGTTCGAGGGCTACGTGGACTCGTGGAAGACGCCGGCGCCCCCGAAGGCTGCGGAGTGACGCCATGAAACTCGCAACCCTGAAGGCCGGCGGCCGCGACGGCACCTTGGTCGTCGTCTCCCGCGACCTGACCCGCACTGTGGCCGTGCCGGAGATTGCCGAGACGCTGCAATCCGCGCTCGACCGCTGGCCGGAGACCGAACCGGCCCTGCGCATCATCGCCGAGCGATTAGAGGGCGGGCACGAGGAGGGCGCGTTCGCCTTCGATCCGGCGCAGTGCGCGGCGCCGCTGCCGCGCGCCTACCAGTGGTGCGACGGTTCGGCCTACGTCAACCACGTGGAACTGGTGCGCAAGGCGCGCGGCGCCGAGATGCCGCCCAGCTTCTGGACCGTCCCGCTGATGTACCAGGGCGGATCGGACCGCTTCATCGGCCCCTGCGATCCCATCGAGGCGATCTCGGAGGAGCACGGCATCGACCTGGAGGCGGAAATCGCCGTGGTCACCGGCGACGTGCCGATGGCGGTGACGCCGGAGGAGGCCGGGCGGCACGTCAAGCTGCTGATGCTGGTGAACGACGTGTCGTTGCGCGGGCTGATCCCGGCGGAACTGGCCAAGGGATTCGGCTTCTTTCAGTCGAAGCCGGCGTCCAGCTTCTCGCCGGTGGCGGTGACGCCGGACGAGCTGGGGCCGGCGTGGCGGGACAACAGGGTGCATCTGCCGCTGCTGTCCCGGATCAACGGCCAGGAGTTCGGCCGGCCGGACGCCGGCACCGACATGACCTTCGACTTCGCCCGCCTGATCGCCCACGCTGCGGCGACCCGGCATTTGGGCGCCGGGACGGTGGTCGGCTCCGGCACGGTGTCGAACAAGCTGGACGGCGGGCCGGGCAAGCCCATCGACCAGGGCGGCGTCGGCTATTCCTGCCTCGCCGAGGTACGGACGGTGGAAACCATCCTCGACGGCAAGCCGACGACACCATTCCTCCGCTTCGGCGACCGCGTGCGCATCGAGATGATGGACGTGCACGGGCACAGCATCTTCGGGGCGATCGACCAGGAGGTGGTGCGGTACGAGCCCACCCGATCCTGACTCTTTCTCGTCATCCCCGCCTTCGCGGGGATGACGGCCAAAAAATGTATGGAATGGGAGGAGCCATGGCCAAGGCGTTCGCATCCCAGGCCGACCTGGACGAGAAGACGGAGACCTTTGCCGAACTGGCGGAGGGCGTGTACTGCCTGACGGCGGAGGGTGACCCCAACTCCGGCGTCATCGTCGGTGACGACGGCGTCATGGTGATCGACGCCCGCGCCACCCCGGCCATGGCCGAGGACCTGATGCGCCACATCCGCGGCGTGACCGACAAGCCGGTCAGGCACGTGATGCTGACCCATTACCACGCCGTCCGCGTGCTGGGCGCCTCGGGCTACCACGCCGACAAGGTGATCGCGTCGGACGAGACCTATGCGCTGATCCGGGAGCGCGGCGAGCAGGATATGGCCTCGGAGATCCAGCGCTTCCCGCGCCTGTTCAAGGCGGTGGACACCATCCCCGGCCTGACCTGGCCGACCATCGTCTTCCACGACCGGATGGTGATGTGGATGGGCAGGCGCGAGGTGCACATCATCCACGCCGGCCGCGGCCACACCAAGGGCGACACCGTGGTCTGGCTGCCCAGGGAGAAGGTGCTGTTCTCCGGCGATCTCGTGGAGTACGGCGCGACACCCTATTGCGGCGATGCCTACTTCACCGACTGGCCGGGCACGCTCGACCGCCTCGCCACCTTCGGCGCAGAGAAGATGGTGCCGGGCCGCGGCGAGGCGCTGACCAGCGCCGCCCAGGTGCAGGAGGGCCTGACCCAGACGCGCGGCTTCCTCACCGACCTGACGGCGGTGGTGAAGGAGGGTGTGGCGGCCGGGCACGGCCTCAAGCAGGTCTACCGCGCGGCTCTGGAGCGGCTGGAGCCGAAGTACGGGCACTGGGTGATCTTCCAGCACTGCATGCCCTTCAACGTCACCCGCTGCTTCGACGAGATGAGCGGCGTCACCGATCCGCGCATCTGGACCGCCGAACGCGACATCCAGATGTGGAAGGACCTGAACGACTAGGGGAAAAGCGGGTCGGGAGGAACGCATGCAGCAGCACGGCGTGACCGGTGCTGGTGAACCGCCGCCTGATCCTGCTGCTCGCCCGGCGCATCGGCGACGCCGGCGCATTGGTGGAATGAGGCGCAATGCCGCACGAGGCTGCTCCGTGCCCGGCGTTATACCGCGGGCTCGGCCCGAACGCCGACCTGTTCGAGCGGATGGCGGGGTAGCGCGTCTACCCCACCTCGTGCTTCAGCGCCTCGCGGGCTTCGGGGGTGAGCACCGGGACGCCGTTCCGGGCCTCCAGCACATGGACGTCGGAGGCGCTGAGCGTCCTCAGGGCGAAGCCCGTCACCTTCGGGGGCGTGCCGTCGAACAGGCCCGGCCGTGTGTCGTAGACCGGCGAGAACGTGCATCCGGCGATCATCGCCCGCAGCATCAGCCCCTCGTCGGACCCCGACGCCTGCGCCATGCCGGCCGGCGTGCCGAAGACCAGGCGTTCCGCCTCGTCGTCGCTGAGCAGGCCGCGCTCGTTCAGCACGTCCACCATGGCGGTGGAGACCACCACGGGGGTGGCCTTGCCCTTCCAGTAGAACCGCCCGTCGTCCCAGCCCACATCGAGCGAGCGGAAGATGACGTGCGGCTCGCGCCCGCCGATGGTGCCGGCGACGACATAGTTCAGGCGGATCAACCCGTTCCAGGCGTCCGCCGGTGCCAGGATGCACGAAACCGCGTTGCGCGTGATGCGCAGGTAGGTATCGTTGACGCCCGAAGGCTCGAATTCATAGAGCATGCCTGCAAGCCTCTGCCGCGGTCACAATGTTCCGATCGGAAGATTCAGGTGATGCTGGATCGACGCGCTGCAATGTCTTCTAGTGGGTGAACCACTTTTGACTCTGCTCGAATGGAGAAACCTCGCCGGATCGCCGGACACACGACATATAATCGGGATGACGCGCGGAAGGACCCCATGATCGAGCAGGAAAGCGACAGCCGAAGCGGCGGGACGGGCCCGCGTCCCTGGCGCTGGGTCTACCTCGGTATCGGGCACGCGGCGCTCGGGCTGGCCGCCGCCGGGGTGGTGCTGCCGCTGCTGCCCACCACGCCGTTCCTGCTGGTGGCGGCCTGGGCCTTCGCCAAGGGCAGCCCGCGGCTGGAGCGCTGGCTGTACGAGCACAAGCGCTTCGGCCCCTTCCTGACCGACTGGCGCGACCGCCGCGCCATTCCGCGCCGCGCCAAGGCGGCGGCGCTCACCGGGCTGGGCGGCAGTTGGGGCCTGCTGGCCTTTGGGGCCGAGCAGCCGGCAGTGCCGGCGGTGGCCGGAATCGTCATGGCCGCGGTCGCCGTCTACATCGCCACCCGCCCCGCGCCGGAGCGGGGAAGGGCGGCGGAGTAGGGGGCTTTCTGGAACGGTTCCGGCACGCGGCACCATGACGCAGGGCGCCCCGCCTTGGTCCTACCAGCCAAGTACGATACCGTGCTGTAGTTCGGTGGGGCGCCCGCCGGACGGCCGGGGCAAGATCAGCAAAACAACGGGAGAGACCCCGGCCTGCGGGCGCCCAGCTCCCATCGGACGCGAAGGGGGAAGACGCCATGCCGAAGGGCGGTCATGCGGCCACCCTGGCCGAGTTGCTGGCCGATCCGATCTCGACCTGCTGCTGGAGGGCGACGGCTTGAACCGCGAAGATCTCAGGACGGGGATCGAGGACGTCCGCCACAAGCTGCACCACGAGCGCCGCGAACCGGCGGGGTAACCTCGGCCTCATTGACAGGTGGTGGGCCGCTTCGGCACAACGGGCGCCTTCACGCCCGGCCGGAGAGAGAGCCATGCCGACGCCCGACGCCACCGTCACCACGCTGTTCGACGCCCAGACCATCGCGCGCCGCATCGACGAACTCGCGGCCGAGATCGCCGCGGCCATGCCCGGCGACCTGACGGTCATGGTGCTGCTGAAGGGCAGCTTCGTGTTCGCCGCCGACCTCGTGCGGGCCATGGGCCGCGCCGGACTGACGCCGCAGGTGGACTTCCTTCGCCTTGCCAGCTACGGCGCCGGGAAGGAAAGCTCGGGCATCGTGCGCATCATCGGCGACGTGCCGGAGGGGCTGGCCGGGCGGCGCATCCTGCTGGTGGACGACATCGCGGATTCCGGCCGTTCGCTGGACGCCGCGGTGCGCCTGATGGAGGAGGCCGGGGCCGCCGAGGTCCGCATCTGCGCGCTGCTCGACAAGCCGAGCCGCCGCATCGTCCCGGTGCCGGTGGAGTTCGTGGGCTTCCCCGTGGACGACCTGTTCGTCGTCGGCTACGGCATCGACTACGCCGAAAAGTACCGTTACCTCGACTTCGTGGGTGCGGTCTCGTGA
>JAEYOB010000744.1 GCA_023412175.1 Pseudomonadota bacterium
GCATCGGCGTGGCATAGTTCACGTCAAACACGCAAACACCGGGAGGAACGAGAGACATGGCCGACAGCTTCACCGCGTTCGTCATCGAGGACGCCGACGGCAAGCCCAAGGGCGGCTTCAAGCAGCTCACCCTGGCCGACCTGCCCGACAACGACGTGCTGGTCGAGGTCGCCTGCTCCACGGTCAATTACAAGGACGGCCTCGCCGTCAGCGGCAAGGCGCGCATCGCCCGCAAGCTGCCGATGGTGGCCGGCATCGACCTCGCCGGGACGGTGGTCGAATCCCGCTCCCCCGACTGGAAGCCCGGCGACAAGGTGGTCGCCAACGGCTGGGGCCTGTCGGAAACGCAATGGGGCGGCTACACCCGCTTCCAGCGCCTGAAGCCCGAGTGGCTGACCCGCCTGCCCGATGCCTTCTCGCCGGAGGAGGCCATGGGCATCGGCACCGCCGGCTATACGGCGGCGCTGTGCGTCGATGCGCTGGAAAAGTGGGGCACCATCCAGCCCGGCGGCAAGGAGGTGCTGGTCACCGGCGCGGCCGGCGGCGTCGGGTCGGTCGCCGTGGCGCTGCTCGCCAAGCGCGGCTATCCGGTGGGCGGCTCCACCGGCCGGCCGGAAACGCACGACTATCTGCGCGGCCTCGGCGCCCGCGATTTCATCGACCGCGCGGCGCTGCTGGAGAAGGGGCCGCCCCTGCAGAAGGAACGCTGGGCCGGCGGCGTCGATTCGGTGGGCGGGCAGACGCTGGTCAACGCGCTGTCGCAGACCGTCTGGGGCGGCGCCATCGCGGCGTGCGGCCTGGCCGGATCGACGGATTTGCCGGGCACGGTGCTGCCGCACATCCTGCGCAGCGTGACGCTGCTGGGCATCGACTCCGTCGCGGCCCCGCAGGACCGCCGCAACGCCGCCTGGGCGCGGCTGGCCTGCGACCTCGACAGGGACACGCTGAAGGCGATGTACGAGGTGCAGCCGTTCGAGGCGCTGCCGGATCTGGCGACGAAGATCCTGGCGGGCCAGATCCGCGGGCGCGTGGTGGTGAAGATCGCGTAGCTTGTCTTACTTGCCCCCTCCCCTGCGAAAGCGGGGGAGTGGGGGCAAGCGCGTCCTATGCCTTCGCCACCGGCGCCCACAGCACCTCGTCGATGTCCTCGGCACCGCTGCACAGCATGACCAGCCGGTCGAAGCCCAGGGCGATGCCGCTGCTCTCCGGCATGCCGTGCTCCAGCGCCGCCAGGAAATCCTCGTCCACCGGGAAGCGCTCGCCGTACAGGCGCTCCTTCAAATCCATGTCCGCCTCGAAACGGGCGCGCTGCGCCACGGGGTCGGTCAGTTCGCCGAAGGCGTTCGCCAGCTCCAGGCCGCAGGCGTACAGCTCGAAGCGCTCGGCCAGACGCAGGTTCTCCGGCTTCGGGCGCGACAGCGCCGCCATGCAGACCGGGTAGTCGGTCAGCACGCAGGGCACGCCGGCCCCGAGGTGCGGCTCGATGCGCTCGAACATGATGCGGAAGAAGACGTCCTCCCAGCGGTCGCCCTCCCCGGTGCGGATGCCGGCGCGCGCGGCCTCGGCGGCAAGCGGCGCCGGGTCGGGGTCGTGCGTGCCGTCGTAGGTCGCCAGGAGGTCGATGCCCGCGTATTCGGCGAAGGCGTCCTGCACGGTCAGCACCCGCCAGGGCGTGAACGGATCGCACTCCAGTCCGCGGAAGGCGAAGCGCCGCCGTCCCGCGGCCTCCGCCGCCATGCGCACAAGGTCCACGCAATCCTGCACCAGCACGCTGTAGCCCTCCCCCGCCCGGTACCATTCGAGCATGGTGAACTCCGGGTGGTGGGTGGCCGAACGCTCGGCGTTGCGGAAGACGTGCGCCAGCTGGAACAGCCGCGGCACCCCGGCCACCAGAAGCTTCTTCATGGCGAACTCGGGGCTGGTGTGCAGGTGCAGCCGGCGGCGGTCGTCGGGATGCGGGCCGACCAGTTCCGTGGCGAAGGCGTGCAGGTGCGGCTCCATGCCCGGCGACACCTGAAGGCAGGGCGTGTCCACCTCGACGAACGAACGTTCCTCGAAGAAGCGGCGCACCGCCCCCAGCACGCGGCCCCGCGCCGCAAGGTGCGGACGGCGGCGGGCGAAGGCGTCGGGGTGCCAGAATGGAAGCGGGGCGGGCATGGGGAACCTCTCGTGCGCGACGGCGCTGCTTAGCAAACCGGCACCCCATGGGGAAAGCCCCGCAACATCGGCGCCCCGGAATGGTTTTCACCCCGTGCGCGACGAACGCCCGGCTTATTCCTCCGCCCGGCGTTGCCTCGCGTGCGGCAAGCTGCTAGGTTCCGCGCCGCCTGTTTCTTGGAAATCACGGAATCGCCCTATGAAGGTCAACGCCAACACGATGCGTGCCGGCCATGTGCTGGAGCAAAACGGCAAGCTCTACGTCGTCCAGAAGACCCAGATCGTGCAGCCCGGCAAGGGTGGCGCCTTCATCCAGATCGAGGCGAAGGAGGTGCGCAGCGGCACCAAGATCATCGAGCGCTTCCGCACCCAGGAGACGGTCGAGCGCGCCCGCCTGGACCAGCACGAGATGACCTTCCTGTTCGCCGAAGGCGACAGCTACACCTTCATGGACAAGGAAAGCTTCGAGCAGGTCAGCATCCCGCGCGAGGTCATCGGCGATCAGGCCGTCTTCCTCCAGGACGGCATGGAAGTCACCGTTGAGTCGCACGAGGGCTCGCCGCTGGGCGTCGAGATCCCCGGCAAGGTGACGCTGGAGATTACCGAGGCCGACCCGGTCGTCAAGGGCCAGACCGCCTCCTCCTCCTACAAGCCGGCCAAGCTGGAGAACGGCGTCTCCATCCTGGTGCCGCCGCACATCGAGGCGGGCACCCGCGTCGTCGTGGACACCCAGACCGGCGAATACGTCGAGCGCGCGAAGGACTGACCCCCTCGTCATGGCAACCCGTTCAGCCCTCATAAACGTGATGGTCCGTGCCGCCGAAAAGGCGGGACGGGCCCTCGTGCGCGACTTTGGCGAGGTCGAGCAGCTCCAGGTCTCCCGCAAGGGGCCGGCGGACTTCGTGTCGAACACCGACATCAAGGCCGAGAAGACGCTGCGCGAAGAATTGCAGAAGGCGCGCCCCGACTTCGGCTTCCTCATGGAGGAGACCGGCAGCTCCAAGGGCAAGGACGACACCACGCGGTGGATCGTCGATCCGCTCGACGGCACCACCAACTTCCTGCACGGCCAGCCGCACTGGGCGGGGTCGATCGCGCTGGAGAAGAACGGCGAGATCGTCGCCGGCGTGGTGTACGAGCCGGTGCACGACGAGATGTTCTGGGCCGAGAAGGGTGCCGGCGCCTTCCTCAACCACCAGCGCCTGCGCGTCTCGGGGCGCCGCCGGCTTGAGGATTCGCTGCTTGCCACCGGCATCCCCTTCAAGGGACGCCCCGGCCACCGGCAGTTCCTGGCCGAGGCCGAGACGGTGATGACCGAGGTGGCGGGCATCCGCCGCTGGGGCGCCGCCTCGCTCGACCTCGCCTATGTGGCGGCCGGCCGTTTCGACGGCTATTGGGAGCGCGGGCTGTCGCCGTGGGACGTGGCGGCGGGCGTGCTGCTGGTCACCGAGGCCGGCGGTTTCGTCGGCGAGATCGGCGGCGGGCGCAACCCGGTGCATGGCGGCACCATCCTCGCCGCGAACTCCCACCTCAACCTGCCGCTCGCCACGCTGCTGCGCGGCATCGAGCGCAGGCAGGCCGCGCCGCCGCCCGCGGCCGGCCCGGCGAACGCCTGATCGTCCGTACGTCCTATCGGGCGTCGGTTTTATCGGGTCGTACGCTAGACCGTGCGGGGGAAGCTCTTCTCCCCCCGCCTCGGGAATTGTCGCTACACCGATCGATGGGCTATGGTGGGGCGTGAAACCCGTGTAAGGGTTAAGCCACACTGTTCACCAGAGGGTGTACCGGTCGCATGAACCGAGTTCGCAACGCGTGCGTGGGGCGGCCCGAGCCGCTCCGCGCGCTGGTCGTCACCGCAGCCCTGACCGGGATCGTAACGGTCGGGACTGTGGCGCCGGCCGTTGCGCAGATCAGGATGGCGGTCGCCACGCCGACGGACGCCGTCATCGCCGCGGAACCCAGCAAGCTGACGCTGGAGAACGCCGCGCCGCTGCCGGTGCCGCCGCCGCCGAGGATCCAGACGCAGAAGAGCATCAAGGCGCCGCCGCGTTTCGTGGCGCCGCAGCCCATCGAGCCGCCGCCG
>JAEYOB010000780.1 GCA_023412175.1 Pseudomonadota bacterium
CCCGCGCACTGCGCGGGCGGGGCGTAAATGCTTGACGTTCAAAGTTTCCGTGCCGACAATCAATTATAAGAACGCGGGCGCCCCGACGCGCCCTTCGGGGAGGACCATGACCAGACACGTCGCCGACAGCCGAACCGCGTCCGCATCCCGGTAGCCGCCATGCCCCGGCTCGCCGCGAACCTGACGATGATGTTCACCGAGGTGCCCTTCCTCGACCGCTTCCGCGCCGCCGCCGAGGTGGGTTTCCTGGGTGTGGAGTTCCTCTTCCCCTACGACCACGAACCCGAGGAGATCGCCCGCGTCCGCAAGTTCAGCGGCGTGGAGGTCGTCCTGTTCAACCTCGCCCCCGGCGACTGGGCCAAGGGGGAGCGCGGCCTCGCCTGCCTGCCCGACCGCGAGGTTGAGTTCGTCGAGTCCGTCGAGCGCGCGCTGATCTACGCCGCCGCGCTGGACTGCCCGACGCTGCACGTCATGGCCGGCATCCCGCCGGAGGGGATGGACCGCGCCGAGGCGCTCTCCCTCTACGTCGAACGCCTGCGCCTCGCCGCCCACCGCGCCGCCGACCATGACCGGACGCTGGTGATCGAGCCGCTGAACGACCGCGACGTGCCCGGCTACCTGCTGCGCACCAGCACCGAGGCGATGCAGGTCATCGAAGCGGTCGGCCATCCGAACCTCGCCCTCCAGTTCGACCTGTACCATACGCAGATCATGGAGGGCGACCTGACCATGCGGATGCGGCGCCTGCGCCGCGTCATCGCCCACGTGCAGATCGCCGGCGTGCCCGACCGCCACGAGCCGGACAGCGGCGAGTGCGACCCGCATCACCTGCTGCGCGAGCTGGACGCCCTGAAGTATCCCGGCTGGGTCGGCTGCGAGTACCGCCCGAAGGCCGCCACGCTGGACGGGCTGGGCTGGGCGCGGCGCTACCTGCAAGGGGACGCCGCGTGAGCGTGCTTCTGGGCTGTATCGCCGACGACGTCACCGGCGCCTCCGACCTCGCCAACACGCTGGCCAAGGCCGGGCTGCGCACGGTTCAGACCATCGGTACCGAAGGCCTGCCGGAGGCCGGCGACGCCGAGGCGGTGGTGGTCGCGCTGAAGAGCCGCTCCATCGACCCGGACGAGGCCGTGCGCCAGTCCCTGGAGGCGTGGCGGCGGCTGGCCGATCTCGGCGCCCGGCAGTGCTATTTCAAATACTGCTCGACCTTCGATTCGACCGACCGCGGCAACATCGGCCCGGTGCTGGACGCGCTGCTGGCCGCCACCGGCGGCGGCTTCACCATCGCCTGCCCAACCTTCCCGGAGACCGGGCGCACCGTCTACCAGGGGCACCTGTTCGTGTGGAGCCAGCCGCTGCACGAATCGCCGCTGAAGGACCATCCTCTCAACCCCATGCGCGATTCCAACCTCGTGCGCGTGCTGGAACGGCAGAGCCGCACCAGGGTCGGGCTGGTTGACTGGCAGACGGTGGTGCAGGGGCCGGAACCGGTCCGCGCCGCCTTCGACGTGCTGAAGCGCGCCGGCGTCGGTGCCGCCGTCGTGGACGCGCTGACGCTGGCCGACCTCGCCGCCATCGGCGCGGCGTGCCGCGACCTGCCGCTGGTCACTGGCGCCTCCGGGTTGGCCGCCGGCCTGGCGAGGAACTTCATCGACGCGGGTCTGGCGAAGGGCGAAAACGCCACCGGCCTGCCGCCGGTCGCCGGGCCGGAGGTTCTGCTGGCCGGAAGCTGCTCCCCCGCCACGCTGGCGCAGGTCGCCGCAGCGGAGCGCCGCTACCCGGTGGTGCGCCTGGAGGTGGACGCCCTGCTCGCCGGCAACGACATGGTGCCGGAACTGCTCGACCGGATCCGCCCCCATCTGGGACGGACACCAGTGCTGGTGGTTTCCTCCTCGCAGGCCGACGCGGTGCGCGCCGTGCAAGGCCGCTTTGGCCGGGAGAACTCCGGCCGCGCCATCGAGCAGGCCTTCGCCCGGCTCGCCAAGGCTCTCGCCGAGGCCGGGGCGCGCCGCTTCGTGGTGGCCGGCGGCGAGACCTCCGGCGCGGTGGTGGAGGCGCTCGGCGTGCGGGCGCTGCGCATCGGGCCGGAAATCGCCCCCGGC
The DNA here is from genome assembly GCA_023412175.1 of Pseudomonadota bacterium. GTDB lineage: Bacteria > Pseudomonadota > Alphaproteobacteria > Azospirillales > Azospirillaceae > Azospirillum. The sequence continues at coordinate 2,103 of JAEYOB010000780.1, forward strand.
GTCCCGGCCACCGTCAGCCTCGGTTCGGCGCCACTCGCGCTGGCGCTGAAGTCCGGCAATTTCGGCGGCGAAGACTTCTTCCACGACGCCCTGGAGGCGATGCCATGAAGGTTCTGATCACCGGCGGCAACGGGTTCCTCGGCCGCAAGCTGGCACAGCGCCTGCTCGCCGAGAAGCGCGCCTCCGAACTGGTGCTGCTCGACGTGCAGGAGGGCCCTCCCCTGCCCGAGGGCGCCGCCAGCCTGATCGGCGACCTGTGCGACACCACGGTCCAGCAGCGCATCCGCGACGCGGCGTTCGACAGCGTCTTCCACCTCGCCGCGGTGGTCAGCTCCGCCGCGGAAGCCGACTTCGACCTGGGGCTCCGCGTCAACGTGGACGGCACCCGCGCGCTGCTGGAGGCGTGCCGCGCCATGCCCCGGCCGCCGCGCCTCGTGTTCGCCAGCTCGGTCGCCGTGTTCGGTCACGCGCCGCCGATGGTCGAGGACGACACGCCGGCCCGGCCGCAGTCCTCCTACGGCGCGCAGAAGGCCATCGGCGAGCTGCTGGTCAACGACTACAGCCGCAAGGGCTTCGTCCACGGCTGCGCGCTGCGCCTGCCCACCGTGGTGGTGCGGCCGGGCAAGCCGAACCTTGCCGCCTCGTCCTTCGCCAGCGGCATCATCCGCGAGCCGCTGCACGGCGCGCGCGCCGCCTGCCCGGTGCCGGTAGACCTGTCGCTCTGGATCTCCTCGCCGCGCACGGTGGTGACGAACCTGCTGCACGCGCACGATCTGGCTCCGGAAGCGTGGGAGGACGACCGCACGCTGAACCTGCCGGGGATCAGCGTCCGCGTGGAGGAGATGATCGCCGCGCTGGAGCGCGCCGGCGGCGACCCGTCGCTGATCGATCGCACGCCCGACGAACGCATCGCCCGCATCGTCCGGAGCTGGCCGGGCGCCATGCGCACCGTCCGCGCCGACCGCCTGGGCTTCCAGCGTGACGAGGGGATCGACGCCATCATCCAGGCCTACGTCACCGACGACAAGCCACGCTGAACCAACAAAACCGAACGGGAGGACTTCATGGTCTTGAAGAGGGTTATCGCCGCCACCGTCCTGGGCTTCGGCCTGACCGCCGGCACCGCCTCCACCGGCGCCTGGGCCGACGAGCTGAAGGCCGGCTATTCGCTGCCCCCCGGCTCGCACTACGGCGTCGGCGTCACGGCGATGAACGACGAGCTGACCCGCCTGTCCAACGGCAAATGGACCATCAAGCAGTTCCCGGCCAACGCGCTGGGCGGCGAGCGCGAGATGGTCGAGGGCGCGCAGATCGGCACCGTGGACATCGTCGCCACCTCGACCGGGCCGGTCGGCAACTTCGTGCCGGACACGCTGATCACCGACATCCCGTTCCTGTTCAAGGACTACAAGCACGCGCACGCGGTGCTCGACGGCCCGATCGGCCAGAAGATCCTCGACCAGTTCCCCAAGCACGGGCTGATCGCGCTGGCCTGGGGTGAGAACGGCTTCCGCAACCTCACCAACTCCAAGAAGCCGGTGAAGTCGCCGGAGGACGCCAAGGGCCTGAAGATCCGCACCATGGAGAACCAGGTGCACATGACGGCCTTCAAGACGCTGGGCGTGCTGCCCACGCCGATGGCCTTCCCCGAGCTGTTCACCGCCATGCAGCAGGGCACCGTGGACGGCCAGGAGAACCCCATCGGCGTGATCCTCGGCGCCAAGTTCTCGCAGGTGCAGAAGTACCTGACGGTCAGCCAGCACGTGTATTCGCGGGCGCTGATCATCCTGTCGCCCGCCGTGTGGAACAAGCTCTCCGACCAGGAGAAGGGCTGGTTCAAGCAGGCGGCCGCCGTCGGCGCCAAGGCCATGCGCGAAAAGGCCGAGTCGGACGCCGCCAACGGCATCGAGGAGCTGAAGAAGCAGGGCATGGAAGTGGTGACCGGCGTTGACGCCGCCGCCTTCCAGGCCGCGCTGAAGCCGGCCTACGACGAGTACGCCAAGAAGTTCGGCCAGGCGAAGATCGACGAGATCAGGAACTACAAGTACTGAGCTGAACCCCTCTCCCACCCCGGGAGAGGGAGGGGCCCGCCGGCAGGGCGGGAGGGTGAGGGCAGGTTCAAGGATCCTTGATTCCACCCCCACCCTATCCCTCCCCCGGGGCGAGGGAGGGAACTCCGCCGCCCTTTGAGGAGTCCCCATGCTCGCGGCCCTGTCGGCGTTCGAGAAATTCCTGATGCGCTGGACCATGCGGGCCGCCATGGCGCTGCTGGTTCTGGCCTGTATCGTGTCGTTCTATCAGGTCGTTACCCGCTTCGTGTTCGAGGAGCCGTCCACCTGGTCCGAGGTGACCGCCCGCTCGCTCGACATCTGGATGGTCTACCTGGGCGTCGCCGTCGCCTTCCGGCAGGGCGCCCTGATGGCGGTCGAATTCCTGCACAGCCGCACCCACGGCACGGCCCGCATCCTGCTGGTCACCGCCATTTCCGCGCTGTCGCTGGGCGTGCTGGCGGTCATTGCCTGGGCCGGCTGGGAAATGGTCGGGCGGGTGAAGTTCCAGATGCTGGCCGGCATCGACAACCCGTTCACCGGCGAGGGCATCTCCATCGCCTACGTCTACGCCGCCATCCCCGTGGGCGCCGTGCTCTCCATGGTCGGCGTGGTGGCCCGCGCCGCCGAGGAGATCGCCGAGGTCCGCCGCACCGGCAGCGCGCCGGCAGCGCCGCAAGAAATCTTCGAGGTGTGACGCCATGACCAGCTTCATGCTCATCGTCATGGTGGCGCTGTTCGCGCTCAGCGTGCCGATCGCCGTGGCGATCGCGGCGGCGGCCATCGGCGGCATCGGCTTCTTCACCACCATGCCGCTGATCGTCGTGGCGCAGAAGCTGATGACCAGCATCGACAGCTTCCCGCTGATGGCCGTGCCGTTCTTCATCCTCGCCGGCAACCTGATGGAGGCCGGCGGCATCTCCACCCGGCTGGTGGAGTTCGCCAAGGCGGTAGTCGGCAACATCCAGGGCGGGCTGGCCTGCTCCTGCGTGCTGACCTGCATGATCTTCGCGTCGGTGTCGGGCTCCAGCGTGGCGACCACCTTCGCCATCGGCGCCATCATCATCCCGGCGATGATCGCGCACGGCTACCCCAGGGAATTCGCCGCCGCGCTCCAGGCCACCTCGGCCGAGCTGGGGGTCATCATCCCGCCATCGATCCCGATGATCCTCTACGGCGTGTCGGCCGAGGTCTCCATCGGCGAGATGTTCATCGCCGGCATCGGGCCGGGCCTGCTGATCGGCGCGGCGCTGACGCTGTTCACCTACATCACCTGCAAGATCAACGGCTGGGGCAAGCAGGACCGCGAGGGCCGGATGGGCTTCGTCAAGGCGACGGAGCGCGCGGCGCTGGCCCTGCTGATGCCCTTCATCATCATCGGCGGCATCTACCGCGGCGTGTTCACCCCGACCGAGGCGTCGGTGGTCGCGGTGTTCTATGC
>JAEYOB010000754.1 GCA_023412175.1 Pseudomonadota bacterium
CGATCTGGTGAAGATCATCTGGTATGACGGCCAGGGCAGTTGCCTGTTCATGAAGAGGCTGGAGCGGGGCCGCTTCATCTGGCCCACGCCGGCGGACGGCGCGGTGTCGATCTCGGTCGGGCAGATGGGATATCTGCTCGAAGGCATCGACTGGCGCAACCCGCAGAAAACCTGGAGACCACAAGCGGCCGGGTGACTGCGACACGGTGAATCGACGGGCCGGTTCAGGGGAGATTGCGGCGGCTCGACGGCGTGATCCCAGGTAAACTGGCGCCATGACCGCCGCTCCGCCCCCTGCCGCCTTGACCGACGACATCGCCAGCCTGCGCGCCGCCTTGGCGCAGGCCGAAGCGCGGGCGGACGCCGCGGAAGCCGAAGCGGCGCGGGCCAGGGCGATGGCGTCGAACACCGAGGCGCTGATCGCCAGCCTGAAGCTGGAAATCGAGAAGCTCCGGCGCGAGCTCTACGGCACGCGCTCCGAGCGCAAGGCGCGCCTGCTGGACCAGTTGGAGTTCCAGCTCGAAGAGCTGGAAGCGACGGCCAGCGAGGACGAATTGACGGCCGAGCAGGCCGCGGCCAAGACCACCGCGGTGGCGGCCTTCACCCGCAAGCGGCCCTCGCGCCAGCCCTTTCCCGACCACCTGCCGCGCGAGCGCGTCGTTGTGCCGGCTCCGGCGAGTTGCCCGTGCTGCGGCTCGGACAAGCTGTGCAAGCTCGGCGAGACGATCACCGAGTCGCTGGAGGTGATCCCGCGCCACTGGAAGGTGATCCAGACGGTGCGGGAGCGGTTCTCCTGCCGGGCCTGCGAGGCGATCACTCAGCCTCCGGCGCCGTTCCACGCCACCCCACGCGGCTGGGCCGGCCCCAACCTGCTGGCCACCCTCCTGTTCGAGAAGTTTGGCCAGCATCAGCCGCTGAACCGGCAGGCCGAGCGCTTCGCGCGGGAGGGCGTGCCGCTCAGCCTGTCCACCCTGGCCGACCAGGTGGGCACCGCCGCCGCGGTGCTGAAGCCGCTGCACGACCTGATCGCGGCGCATGTGATGGCGGCCGGGAGGCTGCATGGCGATGACACGCCGGTGCCCGTGCTGGCCAAGGGCAAGACCGACACCGGGCGGCTGTGGGTGTACGTGCGCGACGACCGGCCGTTCGCCGGCCAAGCCCCACCGGCGGCGCTGTTCCACTACTCCCGCGACCGCAAAGGCGAGCACCCCGAACGGCATCTGGCCGGCTTTACGGGCTGGCTGCAGGCCGACGCGTTCGCCGGCTACAACCGGCTGTACGAACCCGACCGCCGGCCGGGGCCGATCCATGCCGCGCTGTGCTGGGCCCATGCGCGTCGAGGCTTCTTCAAGCTGGCCGACATCGCCGCGCACACCAGACGCGGCAAGGATGCCCCGCCGATCTCGCCACTGGCGCTGGAGGCCGTGACGCGCATCGACGCCCTCTTCGATCTCGAGCGCGCCCTGAACGGCAAGCCGGTGGCCGAGCGGCTGGCGGCACGCCAGGAGCGTGGCGTCGCCTTGGTAGCTGCGCTGGAAGCTTGGATGCGGACGGAGCGCGCCCGGCTCTCCCGCCATGCCCCCGTGGCCAAGGCAATGGACTACATGCTGACACGCTGGGACGGCTTCACCCGGTTCCTCGGCGATGGCCGGCTGTGTCTCACGAACAACGCCGCCGAACGCGGCCTGCGCGGGATCGCCATCGCCCATCCATTGTGCCCATGCCGGGCAGGATGTTGACGTCCATTACCGCTGGCATCCGCTGTATGGCCGTCGCGTACGGGTGATGTGGAGCGAGGCGCGCGCCATCGGCCATCTGGTTTTCGTCGAGGCGGCGCCCGGCATCATCACGGTGTTGCCGGAATGGATGCTGGACCCTGTCATCTGCGCCGGCATGGAACTCGGTACGCCGCGGGTCGTGGTGGAAGCGCTCATCAACCTTCAGCGTCAGCTGAGCGACGGCGGATTCAGGCGAAGCTCTCCAGGCGATGCGATCATCGTCTCGGAGGAGCGACATGAAGATGCCGTCAGCATCAACACGACGGGCCAGGACCCGGCGCCAGCTCAACATGGCCTTCGACACCGCAAGGCTGCGGGCGATCAGCCCGGCCGACCGCGCCGCGGCGGTGGTGCAGCTGGCCCTTCTCCTGATGGAAGCCGCAGGTGCCGGAACCGGGGAGCATGACGATGGCGAACCCTGATCTCCTGCCGCCGTCGGTGCTCAAGCGCAAGGCCGTGGTCTACGTCCGCCAGTCCACCCAGGCGCAGGTCCAGACCAACCTGGAGAGCAAGCGCCGGCAGTACGAACTCGTCGACGCGGCCAAGCGCCGTGGGTTCCGTCGGGTCGAGGTGATCGACGACGATCTGGGACGCTCGGCCAGCGGCACCACAGCGCGGCCCGGGTTCGAGCGGCTGGTGGCGGCGCTCTGTGCCGGTGAGATCGGCGCCGTGCTGTGCCTCGACGCCTCTCGGCTCGCCCGCAACGGCCGGGACTGGCACCATCTGCTCGAACTCTGCGGGCTCGTTGAGGCCAGGGTGATCGACCTCGACGGCGTCTACGATCCGGGGCGGCCGAACGATCGGCTGCTGCTGGGCATGAAGGGCAGCATGAGCGAGTTCGAGCTGGGAGTGCTGCGGACGCGGATGCTCGATGCTGCCCGTAGCAAGGCGCGGCGGGGCGAACTGCGCATCAGCGTGCCGATCGGCTATGTCTGGCACCGGGAGATTGGTCTGGGCTTCGATCCCGATCTGCGGGTCCAGGAAGCGATCCGCCTCGTCTTCGCCCGCTTCCGGGAGCTGGGCAGCGCACGTCAGGTCCTGCTGTCGCTGGCGGCGGAGGGGGTCTGCTTCCCGCGACCGTCCGACGGCAAGAGGCTGGTCAGCTTCGACTGGACGCCGGTCCGCTATCGCAATGTCATCAGCGTGCTCAAGAACCCCTTCTACGCTGGCGCCTACGTCTACGGAAAGAGCCAGCACCGCACCGAAATCGTCGAAGGGCGGGCGCGGAAGAGCTATGGCCATGGCAAGCCGCTTGAAGAGTGGGAGGTTCTGCTGAAGGATCACCATGAGGCCTACGTGGACTGGGAGGAGTTCGAGCGCAACCAGGCCCTGCTCGCCGCCAACGCCTACGGCCGGGCCGGCGGCGCGAAATCGGGCCGTGGGGGCCGCGCCCTGCTGATTGGGGTCCTGAGCTGTGCCCGGTGCGGACGGCGACTGACTGTGTCTTATCGCGGCCGTCAGCCCAGCCAGGCGATATACCGTTGCGAACGTCCTCACCAGATGTTGGGACTGCCACGATGCCTCGGGTTCGGGAGTTCCCGGGTGGACGAGGTGGTCGCCGGGGAACTTCTCCGAGCCGTCGAGCCGATGGCGATCGAGGCAGCGCTGGAAGCCGAACGGAGGCATATGGAACACCAAGCCGAGCGACGGCGGATGGCGGAGTTGGACCTACAGAAGGCGCGCTACGAGGCGTCACTGGCGGAACGGCGCTACGCCGCCTGCGATCCCGACAACCGGCTGATTGCCGCGCAGCTGGAAAAGAACTGGGAAGCGGCGCTTCGGCGTGTCGAGTCCTGCGAGGCGCGGGTTGCGTCCGTGTCGGCTCCCGTTCCGGTGGCCGACGTTCCGGATTTCGCCGGACTGGCGGACGATCTGCAGGCCGCCTGGAACGCGCCGGCGGTGACCACGAGGGCGCGCCAACGGCTGCTCCGAACCCTCATCGTCAACATCATCGCCGACGTCGACGAGGCGGCGCGCGAAGTCATCCTCACCATCCACTGGCAGGGCGGCCAGCACTCGCAGCTGCGTCTCACCAAACCGAAATCCGGCGAGCACGGCTGCCGGACGCCGGAGGAGGCGATGGCGGTGATCCG
>JAEYOB010000772.1 GCA_023412175.1 Pseudomonadota bacterium
GCGGCGCGCCCCGGCCACGGCCAGGAACTCCGGCCGATTCTTCAGGCGCCCGACCTTAAGGTCCGGCGCCGTCATGAATCCTTAGGCGCTGAGGACCTTGCGGCCGCGGGCGCGGCGGCGGGCGCGGTTGCGCTTGACGGCGTTGCCGACCTTGCGGCTGGCCGTCAGGCCAACACGAAGCAACGGCTCGCCTGGAGCGGGCCGTTGGCGGTCATCGTGTCGGCGCACCTGCAGGATCAGGCCGGGAGCGACGTGCTTGCGGCGCGCCCCGGCCACGGCCAGGAACTCCGGCCGATTCTTCAGGCGCCCGACCTTAAGGTCCGGCGCCGTCATGAATCCTTAGGCGCTGAGGACCTTGCGGCCGCGGGCGCGGCGGCGGGCCAGAACCTTGCGGCCGCCGACCGTGGCCATGCGGGCGCGGAAACCATGGCGGCGCTTGCGCACGAGCTTGCTCGGCTGGAAGGTACGCTTCACGACACTACTCCGTCAGAACGATCACGGGACAAGACAAGCCCCGCGTCAACGGCGAGGCAAAACGAGCCACGCTGTATAGAGGTGACCGCCCCGTGAGTCAACCGCGCGGGTGGGGGCGCGGTGGACAGCCTCCGGCCTTCACCGTGCGCACCGTGGCGGCCGGATTGCGTTCCAGCTTTTCCGGCGGACGCACCGGGCGGCGCACCAGCTCCCCGCCGCAGTTCGGGCACCGGCCGTCCAGGACCTGGTCCTTGCAGTCGCCGCAGAACGTGCATTCGAAGGAGCAGATGTAGGCGTCCAGCGACTCCGGCGGCAGATCCTTGTCGCAGCATTCGCAGTTGGGGCGCAGGGCAAGCATGAGGGCTCCGGTCCGGTGGTCATCGGAGGGTAGCACAACCTTGCGGCGGTACGCTCATGCCTTTCTGCGCTGCTTCTACCTGTACCCGGCCCGGCGGCGCCGTGGCCGCCAGATGCAGCCAGTGGCGGTAGGCCGCCTCGCCGACCGGTGCGCGGTGCTTCAGCCCGATGCGGACGATCTCCGGCAGGTGCGCCAGCACCCACAGGTCGGTCAGTCGCGGCCCGTGGCGCAGGTTCTTCCACGTGTTTCCCGCCCAGGTGCGCAGCAGGCGCCAGGGCAGCAGACGCGCCGGGCAGCGGGCGATCTCGCGGATCAGGTCGTTGCGATGGTCGTGGCGGCGGACCAGCCCCGGCTTGCGGTTCTTCTCGCTCTTGTCGTGGTAGACCATGACGTCGGGCAGCGCCATCACCCGCCAGCCGGCGCCGTACAGGCGCAGGCCGCGGTCCTTCTCCTCGCCCTGGCGGTAGAACTCCGACAGGTACAGCCCGGTCTCCGCCACCGCGGACCGCCGCAGCAGGTGGCCGCAGCCGACGTACCACGGCACCTCGAAGGGGGCGGCGCCGCGCGGGAGATAGACCAGCCCGTCGCGCGTCGTGATGTTGCAGGCCGCCGCCGCCGCGTCGGGGTGCGCCTCCATGAAGGCCACGGCGCGGGCGAGGCCGTCGTCCTCGACGAACCAGGAATCGTCGTCCACCGACAGGACGTAGTCGCCGGTCGTGTTCACGAAGCCGAAGTTGCGCGCGTAGATCAGGCCGGAATTGTGCGGCAGGCGGACGTAGCGCACTTCGGGGAATTCGGCGCGCACCATGGCGTCGGTGCCGTCGCTGGAGCCGTCGTCCACCACCAGGGTCTCGGCCGGCGCGGCGCTCTGCCGGCGCAGCCGGTCGAGCGCGGTGCGCAGCTCGGCGATGCGGTTGAAGGTGACGATGACGGCACTGACGGAAGCCATGGCGGGGGCGGGCATGGGTATGCTGCCCTCAGCGCGGGTGCGGGGCGGCGGGGCCGCCGGTGCGGGTGATGCCGGTGCGTGCGATCAGGGGATCCCGGTCGCGGGCGCCGATAGTGGTCCAGGCGCGGATCAGCCGGCCCAGCACGATCCAGAGGATGATCGGCAGCAGCGCGAAGAAGCCGAACTTGAAGATCGAGATGCCGCCGTCCCGGTACCATTGCAGCGACAGCGGTACGAAGGTGCAGAAGAACAGCACGCCCTGGGGATGGCGGCAGCCCTTCTCCCAGAACCAGCGGTGCACCAGCCCCAGCACCGCCCCCACCGCCACCATGGTCAGCAGCATGCCGATCCAGCCGCCGCTCATCCAGCCGTCGCCGGCCAGCGACGCGGTGAGGTTGGAGAAATTGCCGAAATCGTTCAGCTCGACGAGCTTGATCGGCGCGCCGACCGGCTTCTCCGGCCAGAAGATGCGCGGGATCGGCTCGGTCAGCAGTTGCAGGTACTGGGTGAAGTACGTGTAGCTGCCGGACTGCCCCGGCACCACCCACAGTATGAAGCTGAGGAAGTCGAAGTTGGCAAGGTCCTGGTTGGCGAGGCTGTCGATGAAGCTGCGCCCCGGCTCATCCATGACCGGCGCCGGCTCGCCGCTCAGCACGCTGCGCATCCAGCCGCGGTTGGCGCCCAGCAGGTGGAATAGCCCCAGCACCGGCAGCCCGACCGCCACGTGCCACCACGCGAACCATTTGTGCCGTGTGCGGTAGAGCAGCAGCAGCACCAGCGAGATCACCCCCATGATGATCGCCCAGCGCCCCCAGCCGAGATAGGCACGGTACAGCACGAAGGCGAAGAACGGGATGAAGGACAGCGGGTTGAAGCGGCTGACGAAGATCAGGCCCAGCGTCAGCGGCAGGCCGACGGCGTGCGCCTCGGCGATGTAGCCGGTGGTGTTGACGTAGATCGGCTGGCCGGTGACCGGGTCGCGCTCCATCTGCACGTCGCCCATGAAGTCGAAGCTGGCGCCGTCCTGCCGCATCACCGCCGAATAGATTGCCAGCGGCGTCAGCAGCGCCAGGGTCAGCCCGTAGGCCAGCAGGTCGGCCTTGTCGAACGTCGGCTCGGGCCGCTCGGCGA
>JAEYOB010000837.1 GCA_023412175.1 Pseudomonadota bacterium
CCATGGCGGGCGTGAACTCCGTTGATCCGTGGTGAAACTGCTTCAGCACCAGAATCATACACGAATTCAGTGGCTTAACCTCGCGTCCGCCACCCCAGCTTCAGCCCTGGTGAATTATCCGGGCTAGAGAGGGGCAAGAACTGATGAGGGCGGCCAAGAATCTTCAGGCGGATGATGTTCCGCCCTACGACACTGTCCGGCAGATCATGCTTCAAATCGTCGACCTTAACGCCGTAGAGGAGCCTGCTGGCGGCCTTCTACGACAGATCGTCGCTCCGCTCAGGGCCGCCAAGCCGGGTCGGGGCGGACCGTGTCCACTAACCCTGGAATGGGCGCCTGATGGCACTCGACCGCCGATGAGCATTGACAGCGCGTCACCGCGGCGCGCTGCCTTTTCTCATGCGCTTCACTTCTGGACGGCCTGAGGTGAGTGGCGGCCGAGCCAGTCCTGAAGCTCCTTGATTTCCTTCGTCTGGTCGTCGATGACTTTCTGGGCCATCTTCTTGAGCTCCGGGTCCTTGCCGTGCTCGAGTTCCACCCGAGCCATGTCGATGGCGCCCTGGTGGTGCGCGATCATCATCGTGGCGAAGTCGCGATCGGCGTTGCCGGTCATCGGCTTGCCCATGTCCTGGTTCATCTTCTGCATCGTCTGCATGTAGGCGCGCGACGCTGGGTCCTTTGGCATCTCGGCCATACCCTGGCCCTGCATCATGCCGCCGGACGGCCCGTGCATGGGCTGGCCGCTCTGACTTTGTGCCAGGGCGGGAGACGCGGTCATGAGCGTGCCCAGCACAATCGAGACCGCAAGCCGCGCATACCGACACCGTACCATCGTAAGAACTCCTGCTATGGCGAGAGTTCTGAGAGAACGGTTCCTACGAGGCTGTCGTTCCGCCATGCCGCCTCGGTTCCAACGCCGGCAGAGAAAGATGCAGTCAGTGCGCTGACACCCCTTAACAATTGCACCGGGGCAACTTGGTGATCTACCCTTCCTAGGTAGGGACTTTCTCTGGGGAACGGCCTTGTCTGACGGGATGCGCACTCTGGTTCAGCGGTGGCAGGAAGACCCTAACGCCACGTACCGCTGCTGGTTTCTCTGGGAGGAGCGGATAAAGAACTTCCGCTCGATCCGCCGCGGCATCCAGCAGGTCGTTGCCGACATCGAGGCCGGGACCCTCGGCAACGCTTACCGCGGCTCCTCGTTGGAAACGGTGGTGCACTCCATCGCCGAGCAGCGCCAGATCTTCAAAGGCGCCGACCATGCCTTCTTATGGAAGCCCAAACTGCGCATTCCCGACATCTATGAGAACGCCGAGAACCAGCGCGCCTTTGGCCGCCTGCTCGACACGTGCGTGTGCAACAACGCCGAGCCCCAGGTCCTCGCCGCCATCCGGCAGCTGGCCAACAAGCAGATCAAGGGCCTTGGACCGGCAGCCGCGAACCTTTTGTACTTCCTGCACCCTACGATCGTTCCACCGTTCAACACGGCCATCGTGAACGGCTACAACGCCCTAACCGGCGCCAAGGTGAAGCTCGGGAAGTGGGACGAGTTCCTGGCCATGCGCCAGGGCATCCTGGCGTTGAACGCCGAGTACCGCGACCTGCTGTCCAACGACCTCGGTGCCATCGGCGGCCTGCTGTTCGACGTCGGCTCAGGCCGGTACACGCCGCCGCCACGCGTGGACGCCGCCGGTGCCCGCGCCGCCTGGGAGGCCGACCTCGCCAAGGTCCGCGAGGAAAACGCCAAGGCGGCGAAGGCGGCCGCGGTCGAACGCGAGGGTGACCGCACGCACACCGAAATCCAGGGCTGGCTGCGCGATCTCGGCAAGGCCTTGGGCTATGATGTCTGGATCGCGTCCAACGATCGGGGACGCCCCTACAACAGCGGCAAGCTCGGTGAGGGCTGCCTTGAGCGTCTGCCCGAGGCGATCGAGAAGGCGCCGGGCGCCGACGCGGTCCGGCTCATTGACGTGTTGTGGCTCGACCGCGGGAAGGCGCATGTCGCGGCCGCCTTCGAGGTCGAGCACTCGACCTCCATCTACTCCGGCATCGTCCGCATGCTTGACCTGGCGCTCGGCACCGAGGCGCACGCTCTCGAGGGGATGTTCCTGGTCGCGCCGAACGGCCGCGAAGATGAGGTTCGGGCGCAACTGGCCCGACCGGCTTTCTCCCGCGTGGCCGATCTCAAGGTGCGCTACCTGCCGTACGGCGAGCTCGAGAGTCACCGGGAGTCCATCGCCCGCTTCGGCTCCGGCATGAAGGCCATTCACGCCATCTCGCGCACGCTGGCTTGAAGCCTTGAAAGACCGCGGCCACCCGAAAGTGGCCGACGCTCCACGCGGAAAGAATGGTCGCTCGCCGAGCATAGGGGGCACGTGGCCCCCATGTTTCTCCTGCGGGCGTCCTACTTGCGACCGACCAGGGCACGAACGGAGCGCCTCTCCTGCTCCGTTGCAGATGCCTGCCACAGTGATGCAGGATCCTCTGTGTGAGGCGGGTTTGGCCCAGAGGTTGGGCACCGGCTTTCCAGGCCGGCTAGGTTGGTTCGAGTCCAACAGCCCGCTCCACCTTCACAGGCCGGCGGGAAGCCAGCCATACCGATGGCGTCTGAAAAGTTCCAATGCGGACTTCCTCCGCCATGGCCTCGCGCAGCTTGTGGGCCATCACGTAGGTCGTCTTGTACTGCACGCTGAAATCGCGGCCAAGTTGCAAGGCGCTGATGCCCTTGAAGATCCTGCTCGTGCAATGCGCTGGGGCGCGTCGCGCGCCAAGGCAACCTATCTGAAACCGCAATTCCAGCGCCTGCGCGGACGGCGCAGTGCCAAGAAGGCCGTCTGCGCCGCCTCCATCTTCACCACCGCCTCCCACATGCTCCGAACCGACACAGCCTATCATGACCTCGGCTCCGAGCACTTCGAGCGCCGGACCAGGGGCGATCAGTCCCGCCGCCTCGTCGTCAAGCTTAGAGACCTCGGCTACAACCTCGAGATCTCGCCGATTCAGCCTGACCTCAGCGTTGTTTCTTGTTAGTCCTGTGATCCTCCTGACGGCCGTGCATCGGGATCCTTGCCCTCATCGTGGCATAGAGAGCAAAAGCACCAGCCGCGCTGCCGGTCACCCGACAGGGTCTCCAGTTCATGTCCGCATTCCAGAGTGGACTTAGCTCGAACACCATGGCGGCCGGGCTGACGTGCGGGCATCGTGCTGACCACGATCCGGCGTTGCGGTGGCAGCGCCGGGAGGTCGCGCAGAGCGGCGGCTAGTGCACTGTCCCTTCTCCGCCGGCGCGCGGTGTCGGCGGTTCCCGCCGGAACCGGTCGGAGTGGCCGCTGCCGCACCTTTCTCCTCTTCTTCCGCACGGGATCGACTGGTTGTCTCATGGTATCCACCCTGGACCGCTGCGTCAGTGTTGGGCATAGGTGTGGCTGGCGCCATCCGCACCAATCGCCACGACGTCGTAGGGCTCACCAAGCAGGTCCATGCCGGGCGCACTGGCGGGCATGCCGGGGACCGCCAGCCCCTTGACCTCAGGCTTCTCGGCACGCAACCGCTGCACGTCGGACGCTGGAACGTGCCCCTCGAGGACATAGCCGTCCACCACGGCGGTGTGGCAGGACTGCATGCCGTCCGGCACGCCCTTGCCGGCCTTGATCAGGTGCATGTCGTCGGTGTCGCGCACCGCGACCGAGAAGCCCGCCGCCCGCATGTGCTCGACCCACTTGCCGCAGCAGCCACAGCTCGGTGACTTCCACACCGTCATGTCTGCGGCGGCGGCCGGATTGCCGTCGAAGAGCTTCGAGCCGGCCATGGTATGAACGCCGAGCAGGAGCGTGCCACCGAACAGAAGAAGCCAGCGCCCACGCCGGAACCTCTGGATCATAGCTCCCGAAGCCCACGGCGACCGGCTCGATAGCTTCCGCTTCGACTTTCTCCTGGTCATGCCTGTCTCCTTCCTCGCACCCGCCGCACGCTCCAGGTCGGATCGGCCCCGGAGCCCGCGGGGGGTTCAAGGTTTGGCGCCTACTTGGCCGGTTTGATCGAATCGATCTGGTACACGCCCTTGGGATCCTTGCCGACGGTGAAGGCCACGGTGTCCCCAACCCTCACGGTGCTGAGATCGACCGCCGGGGCGACGCCGAAGTCCATGGTCATCGCCGGCCAGCCAAGCGCCGGGATCGGTCCATGGGTCAGGTTGACGACCTTCTTGCCCGCCTCGACGCGGTTGACCTTGCCGGTGCTGGCGGCGGGTTGCTCCGCCGCCTTCTGCACGGGAGTCGGTGCGGGGGCCGCGCCGTGGTTGTGCATCTGCGCCTGCGCCGCGGAGGCGATGCCGAGGGCGAGGCCGGCGGCGACGATCAGGCTGAGGGTACGATGCATCGATCAGTTCCTTCCGTTTCAGTGTGGGATGGGGTGAGATCTTGATGGGGAGGCCGCGGTGTGGCGTCTGCACGCCCCACCTCACGCGCCTTGACCAGGGCGTAGATGGCCGGAATGACCAGCAGCGTGAGCACGGTCGACGAGATCATCCCGCCGATCATCGGCACGGCGATGCGCTGCATCACCTCCGAGCCGGTGCCGTCGCTCCACATGATCGGCAGCAGGCCGGCCATGATGGCGACCACGGTCATCATCTTCGGGCGCACGCGCTCGACCGCGCCCTCCATGATGGCGTCGTAGAGGTCCGCCTTGGACATGGAGCGGCCCTCGGCGGCGCGCTTGCGCTTCATATCCGCGAGCGCGTGATCGAGGTAGATCAGCATGATCACACCGGTCTCGGCGGCGACGCCGGCCAACGCGATGAAGCCGACCGCCACCGCGACCGAGAGGTTGAAGCCGAGCAAGGACATGTACCAGACGCCGCCGACCAGCGCGAACGGCAGCGACAGCATGACGATCAACGTCTCGGTGATCCGGCGGAAGTTCAGGTACATCAGCAGGAAGATGATCGCGATGGTCACCGGGATGACGATCTTCAGCTTTTCCGCCGCGCGCTCCATGTACTCGAACTGGCCGCTCCAGGTGACGTAGTAGCCGGCCGGCATCGCCACCTGCTCGGCAACCGCCTTGCGGGCCTCGGCGACGTAGCCGCCGATGTCGCGGTCGCGGATGTCGACGTAGATGTAGGCGGACAGCAGCGCGTTCTCGGTACGCACCGTCGCCGGCCCCTTGGTCAGCCGCACCGAGGCGAGCTGACCCAGCGGCACCGCACCGCCCATCTCCGGGTGCAGCAGGATGCGGCTGGCGATGGCGTCGGGGTCGCTGCGCAACGCCCGCGGGTAGCGGACGTTCACCGAGAAGCGCTCGCGCCCCTCCACCGTCGTCGTCACCATCTCGCCGCCGAGCGCGGTCAGAATGGTGTCCTGGAGATCGCCGACGGTCAGGCCGTAGCGGGCGAGTTGCTCGCGGTTTGGGTCGATCTCCAGGTAGTAGCCGCCGACGATGCGCTCGGCGTAGGCGCTGGTGGTGCCAGGCACTGCCTTGACCACGGTCTCGATCTCGCGCGCCAGGCGCTCCATCTCCTCCAGATCCTTGCCGAACACCTTGATGCCGATCGGCGTACGGATGCCGGTGGACAGCATGTCGATGCGCGCCCGCAATGGCATCGTCCAGGCGTTGGAGATGCCGGGCATCTGCACCGCGGTGTCCATCTCGGCCACCAGCTTGTCGTAGGTCATGCCGTCGCGCCACTGATCCTTGGGCTTCAGGTTGATGACCGTCTCGAACATCTCGGTGGGCGCTGGGTCGGTGGCGGTGACGGCGCGGCCGGCCTTGCCGAAGACCGACTCCACCTCCGGGAAGCTTTTGAGGATGCGATCCTGCGTCTGAAGCAGTTCCGCCGCCTTGGTGATCGACAGGCCGGGCAACGTGCTCGGCATATAAAGGATCGTGCCCTCGTTGATCGTCGGCATGAACTCGCTGCCCAGCTTGGTCGCCGGCACCACCGACCAGCCGAGGATGCCGACGGCGATCAGGATGGTCAGGATCTTGGCCCGCAGCACCAGCTTGATCATCGGCCGGTACAGCCAGATCAGCAGGCGGTTCACCGGGTTCTTGCGCTCCGGGACGATGCGGCCGCGCACGAACAGCAGCATTAGCACCGGCACCAGGGTGATCGACAGGAACGCCGCCCCCGCCATGGCGAAGGTTTTGGTGAAGGCCAGCGGTTTGAACAGCCGGCCCTCCTGCGACTCAAGCGTGAACACCGGCAGGAACGACACGGTGATCACCAGCAGGCTGAAGAACAGCGCCGGCCCGACCTCCACGGCGGCGTCGATCAGCACCTTGGCCCGGTTGGCGTCCGGCGGCGCGTGCTCCAAGCGCTTGTGGGCGTTCTCGATCATCACGATGGAGGCGTCCACCATGGCGCCGACGGCGATGGCGATGCCGCCCAGGCTCATGATGTTCGAGGTCATGCCCATCCAGTCCATGACGATGATCGCCATGAGCACGCCGACCGGCAGCGTCACGATAGCAACCAGCGCGCTGCGCACGTGCAGCAGGAAGACGATGCAGACCAGGGCGACGATGAGGCTCTCCTCGATCAGCGTCACCTTGAGGTTGTCCACCGCCCGCAGGATCAGCTCGGAGCGGTCGTAGACACTCTCGATGCTGACGCCTTCCGGCAGACCAGCCTTCAACTCCTCCAGCTTGTCCTTGACGCTCTGGATGACGTTCAGCGCGTTCTGCCCGTAACGCTGGAGCGCGATGCCGCTGACCACCTCGCCCTCGCCGTTCAGCTCGGCGAGGCCGCGGCGCTCGTCCGGGCCGATCTCGACCCGCGCCACATCGCGCAGCAGGATCGGCGTGCCGCGGTCAACCTTGAGAACGATCTCCTCGATGTCCTTGGTGCCGCGCAGGTAGCCGCGCCCGCGCACCACGTACTCGGTCTCGGCCATCTCGACAACGCGGCCGCCGACGTCCTGGTTGCTCATGCGGATCGCCTGGGCGACCTTGGTCAGCGGCACGCCGTAGGCCTGCAGCTTCTGCGGGTCGACGACCACCTGGTACTGCTGGACGAAGCCGCCGACGCTGGCGACCTCGGCCACCCCCTCGGCCTTGGTGAGCTGGTAGCGCAAGTACCAGTCCTGCAGCGTGCGCAGCTCGGCCAGGGTGCGGTCCTTGGCAAGCACCACGTACTGGTAGACCCAGCCGACGCCGGTGGCGTCGGGACCCAGCGTCGGGGTGACGCCGTTGGGTAGCCGCTTGGCGGCGAAGTTCAGGTACTCCAGAACGCGCGAACGCGCCCAGTAGATGTCGGTGCCGTCCTCGAAGATGATGTAGACGAAGGACGCCCCGAAGAACGAGAAGCCGCGCACCACCTTGGACTTCGGCACGCTGAGCATGGCGGTGGTGAGCGGATAGGTGACCTGGTCCTCGACCACCTGCGGCGCCTGGCCGGGGTAGTCGGTGTAGAGGATGACCTGAACGTCGGAGAGGTCGGGCAGCGCGTCCAGCGGGATGCGCGACACCGAGTAAACGCCCGCCCCGACGAGGAACAGCGTGCCCAGAAGGATCAGCGCGACGTTGCGCGCCGACCAGCGGATGATGGCGGCGATCATGGCGATGCCCCCGCCTTACTGGTGCTGGTGCTGGGCGCTGCCAAAGGCGCCCAGGGCCGCACGCAGGTTGCTCTCGGAGTCGATCAGGAAGTTGGCACGCACGACGACGCGCTCGCCCTCCTCCAACCCGGCGTTGATCTGCACGAAGCCGTCGGCGCGGGTGCCGGCCTTGACCTCGCGCGGCTCGTAGCGGCCCTCGCCGACCTCGACCAGCACCGCTTGCCGCCGGCCGGTGTCGAGCAGCGCCGATTCCGGCACCACCAGCTCCGCCATGGTGCCAAGGTCAGCGTTCAACTGGACGGTGGCGTAGAGGTTGGGTTTCAGCAGGCCATCGGCGTTGGGCAGTTCGATGCGCACCTTGCCGGTGCGGCTCTCGGCGGTCAGCGTCGGGTAGACGAAGCTGACCTTGCCGGTGAACACCTGCCCCGGCAGCGAGTTGACGGTGACGTCCACCTTCTGGCCCGGCTTGACGAAGCCGAGGTCCTGCTCGAACACGTCGGCGATCAGCCAGACATTCGAGAGGTCGGCGATGCGGTACAGCGTTTCGCCGGGCATGAAGCGCATGCCCTTAATGGCCCCCTTCTCCAGCACGATGCCGCCGGCCGCCGCGCGGTAGGTCAGCGTGCGCGACGCCTTGCCGGTCTTGCGCAACCGCTCGATCTCCTCCTCCGGCACGTCGAGGTTGCGCAGGCGCTGGAGCGACGCCTCGGCGAGGCCGTCCCCGCCGCCGGCCCGGCGCGCCACCAGATACTCCTGCTGGGCCAGCACCAGCTCGGGGCTGTAGACTTCCATCAGCGGCTGGCCCTTACGCACAGCGGCGCCGGTGGTGTCGACCAGCAGGGTTTCGATCCACGCCTCGAACTTCGGCGCCACGACGAACTGCCGGCGCTCGTCCACCTGCACGGTGCCGACGGCGCGCACCGGACGGGTGATGGTGCGCCGGGTCACCGCGTCGATGCGCACGCCGAGCTTCTGCACCTTGTCGGGGCTGACGGTGACGGTGCCGGACGTGATGTCCTCGCCTTCGTAGACCGGGATGTAGTCCATCCCCATGGAGTCCTTCTTCGGCACCGGCGAGGTGTCCGGCAAGCCCATAGGGTTGCGGTAGAAGAGGATCTTGCGTGGCCCGTTGGCCTTTGGCGCGGCGGCGGCCGGCGGCGAGGCGCCCTCACCCTCGTAGACCGGGATGTAGTCCATCCCCATGGAGTCCTTCTTCGGCACCGGCGAGGTGTCGGGAAGGCCCATCGGGTTCTTGTAGTAGAGGATCTTGGGATCAGCACCCGGCTGCGCCGCGGCGGGCGCACCGTGTCCATTGTGGCCGGGCTGCGCGAGCGCGGCCGCGCCGGCGGTGAGCGCACCGACCAGCAGGCCGGCGAGAACGATAGTAGAGCGAGTCACAGGTCACCTCCGATCAGGCGCTCGATCTCGGCCAGCCGGATCTGCTCCTCGAACGTCACGTTCACATGTTCGACCAGGGCGCGGCGCAGCGTCTGCTCGGCCAGCAGGACGCTGGGGAACTCCTCGCGCCCCAGCTCGTAGCCGCGCATGGCCGACTCCATGGCGATGCGTGCCTGCGGCAGCGTAGTGCCGCGCACAATGCGCTTGCGCTCCTTGAGCGCGCCGAGCATGGCGTAGGCCTCGTTCAGCTCGGTGCTCACCTCCAAGCGGAGCTGGTCGAGCTTGGCGCGCGCCGAGCCGGCCATGGACGTGGCCTCGCGCTGCTCGGCCCGCAGCCGGTCGGCGTAGAGCGGGATGTTGACCTCGACCATCGCCTGATAGGCCTCGAAGCGGCCCTCACGGCGGATGGCGCCGATGCCGAGCTCGACATCCGGGTACCAGCTGCGCTCGGTGAGCTGCCGGCTCTTGTCAGCCGACTGGACCTGCGCCTGGGCGGCGCGGATGGCCGGGTAGTCGGAGCGCGCCCGGTCGAGCAGCGCTTCCAGCGACAGCGTCTCCAGCGGTGGCACCGGGCGCGGCTGCGGCTTGGCCGGCAGCGGCGTGTCGGGCGAACGGGCCAGCAGCCCGTTGAGGCGCACCTG
>JAEYOB010000786.1 GCA_023412175.1 Pseudomonadota bacterium
GAGCAGGTCCAGGCGGCGCAGGGCGCCGTGGCGATGGCGGAGGCGGCGCTGGCGCAGCAGGACCGCCGGCTGGCCGAGATGGCACCGGCGGCGCCGGAGGGCGCGCTGGTGGACGACACGCTCTACAATCCGGGGGAATGGGTGCCGGCCGGTTCGCCGGTGGTGTCGCTGCTGCCGCCAGGGCGGGTCAAGGTGATCGCCTTCGTGCCCGAGACGCTGATGTCCCGCGTCAGGCCCGGCGACCGCGTGTCGCTGAGCTGCGACGGCTGCCCGGCCGGGCTGACGGCGCGGGTGACCTTCGTCAGCGCGCGCGCCGAGTACACGCCGCCGGTCATCTACAGCATCGGCAGCCGCGAGAAGCTGGTCTTCCGCATCGAGGCAAGGCCCGAGGACGGCGCCGGCCTCAATCCGGGGCTGCCGGTGGACGTGGAGGTGGGGCCGTGACGGATGCGGATTTCGCCATCGACGTGCGCGGGCTGGTCAAGCGCTTCGGCGCCAAGACGGTGGTGGACGGCTTCTCGATCCAGGTGCCGCGCGGCGAGATCTACGGCTTCCTGGGGCCGAACGGCTCGGGCAAGACGACCACCATCCGCCTGCTGTGCGGGTTGCTGACGCCGGACGCCGGGGAGGGCACCTGCCTCGGCCTGGACATCCGCACCCAGAGCGCCGCCATCAAGCGGCAGGTCGGCTACATGACCCAGAAGTTCAGCTTCTGGGAAGACCTGAGCATCGCCGAGAACCTGGACTTCGTCGCCCGCATGTACGGCGTGCCGGACCGCAGGCAGAAGGTGCGCGACGCCCTCGACCGGCTGGGCCTGACCAACCGGCGCGACCAGTTGGCGGGCGAACTGTCCGGCGGCTGGAAGCAGCGCATGGCGCTGGCCGCCTGCATCCTGCACGAGCCCAAGCTGCTGCTGCTCGACGAGCCGACCGCCGGCGTCGATCCCAAGGCGCGGCGCGAGTTCTGGGACGAGATCCACGCACTGACGCGCGCCGGCCTGACCGTGCTGGTCAGCACCCATTACATGGACGAGGCCGAGCGCTGCCACCGCATCGCCTACATCGCCTACGGCAAGCTGATGGCCCGCGGCACGGTGGAGGAGGTGGTCGCCGGTTCGAAGCTGCGCACCTGGGCGGTCTCCGGGCCGGACCTCGCCGGCGTGGCGCGGGAGCTGGAGGGCCGGCCGGGCGTCGAGATGGTCGCCGTCTTCGGCACCCGCCTGCACGTCAGCGGCACCGACGCCGCGGCGGTGCAGGCGGCGCTGGAGCCGTGGATGCAGGCCCCCGGCATGACGGTCACCGCCGAGGAACCGACGCTGGAAGATGTCTTCATCCATCTGATGAACCAGAGCACGGACAATTTCCGCTGAGGGAGGGGCCGATGGGCGACCGCTTCTCGTTCCGCCGCTTCCTGGCGGTGATGGTGAAGGAGTTCATCCAGATGCGGCGGGACCGGCTGACCTTCGCCATGATGGTCGCCATCCCGATCATGCAGCTCATCCTGTTCGGCTTCGCCATCAATTCCGACCCGAAGCGCCTGCCGGCGGCGGTGCTGGCCGCCGACGACAGCCCGTTCGCCCGCACGCTGGTCGCCGCCATGGTGAACTCCGGCTATTTCGCCATGACGCGGACCGCCCGCAGCGAGGCGGAGCTGGACGAGTTGCTGGCTGAAGGGCACGTGCAGTTTGCCGTCACCATCCCCGCCGGATTCGGCCGCGACCTGCAGCGGGGCACCCGGCCGGTGCTGCTGGTGGAGGCCGACGCCACCGACCCGGCCGCCACCTCGAACGCGCTGGGCAGCCTGGCGCAGATCGCCCGCACAGCCCTCGACCGCGACCTGAGCGGGCCGCTGGAATCCCTGCGTGCCACGCCGGATCCCATCGAGCTGCGCATCCACCGCCGCTACAACCCGGAGGGCATCACCCAGTACAACGTGGTGCCGGGGCTGATGGGGACCATCCTCACCATGACCATGGTGATGATGACGGCGCTGGCCGTCACCCGCGAGCGCGAGCGCGGCACCATGGAGAACCTGCTCGCCATGCCGGTCCGCCCGTTCGAGGTGATGCTGGGCAAGATCCTGCCCTACATCGGCGTCGGCTACGTGCAGATGGCGATCATCGTCACCGCGGCGCGCCTGCTGTTCGGGGTGCCCGTTGTCGGCAGCCTGTTCCTGCTGTCGCTCGTGATGATCCTGTTCATCGCCGCCAACCTGGCGGTGGGCTTCACCTTCTCCACGGTGGCGAAGAACCAGTTGCAGGCCATGCAGATGTCGTTCTTCTTCTTCCTGCCGTCGATCCTGCTGTCCGGCTTCATGTTCCCATTCCGCGGCATGCCGGAGTGGGCGCAGGCGCTGGGCGAGGTGCTGCCGCTGACCCATTTCCTGCGGATCATCCGCGGCATCCTGCTCAAGGGCAACGGGCTGGGCGACATCCTGGGCGAGCTGTGGCCGCTGACCGCCTTCCTGGTGGTGGTCACGGTGATCGCGCTTAAACGGTATCGGCAGACTTTGGATTGATGACGGACGGAAACCGTAACAAAGACACCGAATCGGCGCGGATGCTACCTTTCATTAAGAGTTATTAAGCTTTAATCGTCGCGGCGCTTTCAACGGGGGCGATGGCGATGCGGCGGGTGATCGGGGGATTGCTGGTGGCGGCCTGCACGCTGGCGCTGATGGCCGGCGGGGCAGAGGCCAGGGAGGGCAAGGCCCGGCAGCCGGCGAAGGCCGCTGCGGGCAAGGCCGTCCCGAAGAAAGCCGTCTCGACGAAAGCCACCGCAGCCAGGACCGCCGCTGCCGTGGCCGCCGTGTCCGTGGCCGGCTACAGCCCCATTGCCTGGAGCCGCACCACGGCGCCTGCGCCCGGCCCGGCGCAGTCGATCGGCGGCTACGCGGCCGGGTGCCTCGCCGGGGGCGTGGCGCTGCCGGGGGAGGGCGCCGGCTATCAGGTGATCCGGCTGTCGCGGCACCGCAATTACGGCCACCCCGTTCTGGTCGATTTCCTCAAGGGCTTCGGCATGAAGGTGGCGAAGGCCAGGCTCGGCACGGCGCTGATCGGTGACATGGGGCAGGCGCGCGGCGGCCCGATGAGCTTCGGCCACGCCAGCCACCAGAGCGGCCTGGACGCCGACGTCTGGTTGCGCCTCGACCTGCCGCCCATGGGGCGCGCGGCGCGCGAGAACCTGGAGGAGATCAAGTACGTCGACTACGACCGCCGCCGCGTCACCGGCGAGTGGTCGGAGAAGCAGGCGGAGATGATCCGCATCGCCGCTAGCGACCCGCGCGTCGCCCGCATCTTCGTCAGCCCGGCCATCAAGCAGGCGATGTGCCGCAAGGACTGGGCGGACCGCGACTGGCTGGGCAAGGTGCGCCCCTGGTACGGCCACGACGGTCACATGCACGTCCGGCTGAGCTGTCCGCCCGGCAGCCCGCAGTGCGAAGAGCAGCGCGAACTGCCCGAGGGCGACGGCTGCGGCGAGGAGTTGCAATCCTGGCTCTACAAGACGGTGCCGGTGAAGGAGACGCCGCCGGAGAGGGCGCGACCCCGCAACCCGCAGCTTCCGCCCGCCTGCCATGCCGTGCTGCGCTCCGGCGTGACCCGCGTCGCCTCCGCAACCACGGCGACAATTGATTAGGGATAATCTTCAGCTTTGCTGTACATTAGCGTCTCGTTGAGAGAACCCTGCCCCCCAACCCCGACCTAGGGCGCTCCGGAGCCGAGCGATGACCGACAAGCCCGCGTCCGGCGATGCTCCGCACCTGAACCTGAAGACCCGCCTGTACGCCTGGTGGGAGGGCTACGACCTGTCGGGCCTCAAGCGCCGTAAAAGCGAGGGCGACTCGGCCGGCGATGCCGCCCAGGGACAGCCGAAGGGCAAGGCGCCGCCGGTCGGCCAGAACCGCTGGGGCAAGCCGCTGTGGAGCGCCACCCGGATCGAGGTGGCCGAGCGGCTGTGGGGCACCGGCTTCAGCACGCCGGGCGGCGCCGAGCACATTTCCTATCTCGTGAAGCCCATGGGCCTCAACCCGGCCATGAGCGCGCTCGACCTCTCGGCCGGCCTGGGCGGCGCCAGCCGCACCATGGCCAACCAGTTCGGCTGCTGGGTGACCGGCCTGGAATCCTCGCCGCCGCTCGCCGGGGAGGGGATGCAGCGCTCGCACATGGCCGGGCTGGAAAAGCGCGCGCCCATCGAGGCGTACGATCCCGAGCATTTCAATTATTCCAAGCGCGTCGACGCCATCGTCTACAAGGAAGGCCTGTTCACCGTCCGCGACAAGGAGCAGCTGTTCGACGGGATGGAGGCGGTGCTGAAGCCGCGCGGCCATGCGCTGCTCACCGACTACATCCTCGGCCCCAAGCCCAACCGCGCGGTGGTGGCCGCCTGGGCCGACAAGGAGCCGCTGGAGCCGAATCTCTGGTCGCTGGAGCAGATGCAGAACGCCTTCGCGCAGCGCAACCTCGACCTGCGCATCAACGAGGACATCACCGACACCCACCGCCACCTGATTCTCACCGCCCTCCAGGACTTCACCCAGTACCTGGAGCAGTACGCCCTGGCCCCGGAGACCAAGGTGGCGGTGATGGACGAGATCGAGCTGTGGGCGCGCCGCGTCTCGGCGCTGGACAACGGCCTGCGCTGCTACCGTTTCTATGCGCTGAAGCCGGCGGAGTAGGGGTGTTTTCGCCCGTTGAAGGGCGCACCGCTTCCGGTTGACAGGCCGGATCCGCCGCACTATGGTCCGCGCCCTGTGAACACGCCGCTGACCACGCACCAGGAATTCGTATCATGAAGATCGTGAACTCGCTGAAGTCGATGAAGACCCGCCACAAGGCTTGCCGCGTCATCCGCCGTAAGGGCCGCGTCTACGTCATCAACAAGCAGAACCCGCGCTTCAAGGCCCGCCAGGGCTGAGACCGGCGGCCGGGTCCGCCCGGCCGA
>JAEYOB010000788.1 GCA_023412175.1 Pseudomonadota bacterium
CCCGCGCACTGCGCCAGCTGGCGGACCTCGTGCGCGCCAAGGCCGAGACCGGCGCCGCCGACGGCGGCGGGGTGGCCCACGCCGTCACCCTCTCGCACGAGCTGCTGCAGGCGTCCGACCCCGGCCGCCCGCTGGAGTCCATGGTCCGCGAGGTGGAGGCGGCGGTGGCCGGCTACCGCAACCGGCTGGAGCAACTGGCCCAGGCCAAGGCCGCGGCGGCAACGGAGGGTGGCGGGGAGGCGAAGGCGTCCTAGCCGGCCGCCACGATCGATATCGGCGGGCGTACGCCTTCCGATGCTGCGGGCCGCTGGATCATCCACTGCTGGTTTCTGTTGTGATGCGTGCCCGACTACGCTCATCGCACGCAGGTCCCCATGCCCGCACGCTTCGCCCATGTCATGCCCTTCGGCGCCGAGCTGCTGCCGGACGGCGGCGTTCGTTTTCGTCTGTGGGCGCCCTCGGTGGCGTCCGTCGCCGTTGAGCTGGAGGGTGGCGAGCCGCTGCCCATGGCGATGACGGACGGCGGCTGGTTCGAGCTGGCCACCGCGCATGCCCGTGCCGGCACGCAGTATCGCTTCGTGCTGCCGGACGGCCTCAAGGTTCCGGACCCGGCATCCCGCTTCCAGCCCGACGACGTGCACGGCCCCAGCCGGGTGGTCGATCCCGGCGTCTACCGATGGCGCCACGCGGACTGGCGCGGCCGGCCCTGGCACGAGACCGTGCTGTACGAACTGCACGTCGGCACCTTCACGCCCGAAGGCACCTGCCGCGCCGCCATGGGGATGCTGGACCATCTGGTGGACCTCGGCGTGACGGCGATCGAACTGATGCCGCTGGCCGACTTTCCCGGCCGCCGGAACTGGGGCTACGACGGCGTGCTGCCCTTCGCTCCGGACGGCATCTACGGCACGCCGGAGGAGTTGAAGGCCCTGATCGACGCGGCGCACGGGCACGGGCTGATGGTCTTCCTAGACGTGGTCTACAATCATTTCGGGCCGGAGGGGAACTACCTGAACGCCTACGCCGGGCCCTTCTTCACCGACCGCTACCACACGCCCTGGGGGGCGGCCATCGACTTCCGCGGCCCGGTGCGGGAGTTCTTCATCCACAACGCGCTGTACTGGCTGGAGGAGTTCCGCTTCGACGGGCTGCGCTTCGATGCCGTGCACGCCATCATCGACGAGGCCGACCCGGACATCCTGGTGGAACTGGCCGAGCGCGTGCAGGACACGCTGGGCCGCGACCGCCACATCCACCTCGTGCTGGAGAACGACGACAACGCCGCACGCTATCTGGAGCGCGACGACGCCACCGTCCGCCACTACACCGCCCAGTGGAACGACGACTACCACCACGTGGCGCATGTCCTTGCGACCGGTGAGAGCGGCGGCTATTACGAGGATTACGCGGGTGATGCGGCCGGCTCCATGGCCCGTGCCCTGGCGGAAGGGTTCGTCTACCAGGGCGACCCGTCCCCCTACCGCGACGGCGAGCGGCGCGGTGAGGCATCGGCGCATCTCCCGCCGCTGGCCTTCGTCAATTTCCTGCAGAACCACGACCAGATCGGCAACCGCGCCTTCGGCGAGCGTTTGGCGGCAATTACCGAACCGCGCCGGTTGCGGGCGCTGATGACGGCGACGCTGCTCGGCCCCGCCGTGCCGATGCTGTTCATGGGCGAGGAGTGGGGCGAGACGCGGCCTTTCATGTTCTTCTGCGATTTCGGCGGCGATCTGGCGCAGGCGGTGCGCGACGGCCGGCGGCGCGAGTTCGCCAAGTTCCCGGAATTCGCCGACGAGCGCGTGCGCGCCCGCATCCCCGACCCGACCGCGCCGAGCACCTTTGAAGGTTCGAGGCTGGACTGGGAAGCGCGGACGCGCGATCCTCACGCAGGATGGCTTTCCTTCGTCCGGAACCTGTTGCGGGTGCGGGCGGAGGCGCTGGCACCGCGCCTGAACGGCGTCGGTCCCGGCCGGATCCCGTGGCGGAAGGGGGCGGCGTTCGCCGTGTCCTGGCCGCTGGCCGACGGGGCATCGCTGGTCCTGCTCGCCAACTTCGGTGATGCGGCGCAGAACGGCGTGGCGACGCCGGCCGGCCGGCTGTTGGCGGCGAGCGAGCCGGACCTGGACGAGCGGCTGGCTGGCGGCGCGCTGCCCGGCTGGTCGGTGCTGGTGTACCTGGATGACGAAGGGCGCTGACACTCTCCCGCGGGAGAGGGCAGGGGGAGAAAAGAACGGATGAGCGATCTGGACCGGCTGGCCGAGCGCGTCGGCATCGAGCCCTTCTACCACGACATCTGGGGCAACCGGCGCGACACCTCCCGCGAGACGCAGGTGGCGCTGATCTCGGCCATGGGGCTGGATGTTGGCTCCGGCGAGGCGATCACCCGGAGCCTGCGCACCGTCGAGGAGCGCCCCTGGCGGCGCATGCTGCCGCCGGTGCTGGTGCTGGACGAGGGCGCGGCGCTGTCCGTGCCGGTCAGCGTGCCGGCCGGGATGGAGGACGCCACGCTGATCTGGACGCTGTCCCAGGAAGGCGGGGCGGAGCACCGCGCGGAGGCCGCCTTGGGCACCCTGCCGGTGGCCGGGACCGTCACGCTGGACGGGCTGGCCTTCGAGCGGCGCACCCTGGCGGTGCCGCAGACCTTGCCGCTCGGCTACCATCGGCTGAGGGTCGAGGTACGGCCGCACGGCCTGGGCGGGGCGCTGTCGGGCGACGTTTCCCTGATCGTCGCGCCGAAGCGTTGCGTGATGCCGCAGGACGTGGTTCCCGGTGGGCGCACCTGGGGCATCGGGGTGCAGGTCTATTCCCTCAGGAGCGCCGACGATTGGGGCATCGGCGACTTCGACGATCTGGCGCGCTTCGCCGAGACGGCGGGCGGCCTGGGAGCCGGGCTGGTCGGGCTGAACCCGCTGCACGCGCTGTTCCCGTCCGACCCGAACCATTACGGCCCCTATTCGCCCTCCAACCGCACCTTTCTCAACGTCTTCTACATCGACGTTGAGGCGGTGCCCGATCTTGCCGATTCACCCGCCGCCCAGGCCGCCATCGGGCTGGAGGCGTTCCGGCGCGACCTCGCCGCCGCGCGGGCGTCGGAGCTGGTGGACTACCCCGCGGTGGGGCGCCTCAAGCTGCCGGTCCTGGAGACGCTGCACGCCACCTTCCGCGCCAATCACCTGAAGGAGGGCGATGTCACCCCGCGCGGGCAGGCGTTCCGCACCTTCCAGCGCACGATGGGACCGGCGCTGCACCGCCATGCTACCTTCGACGCGCTGCACGAGCACTTCTACGGCGCCGACCCCGGCCACTGGCAGTGGCAGAGCTGGCCCGAGGAGTACCGTTCGCCGGATGGCCCCGCCGTGGAGGCGTTCGCGCGCGACCATGCCGAGCGCGTCGAGTTCTTCGAGTATCTGCAATGGGAGGCCGACCGCCAACTGGAACAGGCGGCGTTGCGCGGCAGGAAGGCCGGCCTGGGCGTCGGTTTCTACCGCGATCTGGCGGTGGCCGGGCATCCCGGCGGCTCCTCCGCCTGGGCCAACCCGACCGTGCTTGTGCAGGGCGCCAACGTCGGGGCGCCGCCGGATCAGTTCAACATGAAGGGGCAGAACTGGGGCCTGGCGCCGTTTTCGCCGGTGGCGCTGCATGAGGCGGCGTATGAACCCTTCATCCGCATGGTGCGCGCCAACATGCGCCATGCCGGCGCGCTGCGCATCGACCATGTCATGGCCTTGCAGCACCTGTTCTGGATCCCGTCGGACACCGGCTCCAATGGCGGCGACGGGGCCTACGTGCAGTACCCGTTCGACGATCTGGTCCGCATCATCGCGCTGGAATCGCGCCGCCAGGGCTGCATCGTCATCGGCGAGGACCTCGGCACGGTGCCGGAGGGGTTCCGTGAACGGATGACCGATGCGGGAATCCTCAGCTACCGCGTGCTCTACTTCGAGCGTGCCCCGGACGGCGGCTTCCTGCCGCCGGCGGCGTACCCGGCGGACGCCATGGTAACCATCACCACGCACGACCTCGCCACCTTCAAGGGGTTCTGGACCGGCCATGACCTGGAATTGCGCCGGCGCCTCGACCTTTATCCCAACAGGGAGTCGCAGGACAAGGAAGCCTGGGACCGCGGCGTCGACCGCTGGCGCCTGCTGCAGGCGCTGTCGCGCGAGGGGCTGAAGCCGTCCTCCTATCCGACCGACGAAGGAAACCAGCCCTATAGCCGGGAACTGGTGGAAGCGGCCCACCGTTACCTCGCCACCACAGCGGGGCGAATTGTCATGGTCCAGATCGAGGATGCGCTCGGCGAGATCGAGCAGCCGAACCTGCCCGGCACCATCGACCAGCATCCCAACTGGCGCCGGCGCCTGGGTATGACCGTGGAGGACATCGCCCGCGACGACGGCGTGCGGGCTCTCGCCGCTGCGGTGAACGCTGCGCGCGGTGCGACATGACGGGCGCTCCCGCCGTTCCCCGCGCGACCATCCGCCTGCAGTTCAGCAAGGATTTCACCTTCGATCGGGCGGCGGAGCTGGCGCCGTATTTCGCCGGCCTCGGCGTCAGCCACGTCTACGCTTCACCGTTTCTCAAGGCGCGTTCCGGTTCGACGCACGGCTACGACATCACCGACCACGCGCAGTTCAATCCGGAGATCGGCGATCAGGCTTCCTTCGACCGTTTCGTGGCGGCGCTGCACCAGCATGACATCGGCCTGATCCTCGACTTCGTGCCCAACCACATGGGGGTGGGCGCCAGCGACAATCCCTGGTGGCTCGACGTGCTGGAGTGGGGGCCGGCGTCTCCCTTCGCGCCGTTCTTCGACATCGACTGGACGCCGCTGGAGCCGGCGCTGCACGGCAAGGTGCTGCTGCCTTTCCTGGGCGACCATTACGGCGCGGTGCTGGAACGGGGCGAGCTTCAGTTGAAGTTCGACGCCGAGCGCGGCTCGTTCAGCGTCTGGTACTGGTCGCACCGGTTCCCCGTCGCGGTGCGCAACTACCCGCGCCTGCTGAAGGCGGCGCGCGACCTGCTGGTGGACGAGGGGGTGGCGCTGGACGCCCTCATTGCCGCCTTTGCCGGCCTGGGCAGCGCGCCCAGGTCGGTGCAACGCCAGGCGACCGTCCACCGCGAGGCGGAGGAGCTTCGCGCCCAGCTCGCCGCCACCGTCGCCGCCCACGGGGGCATCGGCTCCGCCATCCAGCAGGCGGTGCTCCGCATCAACGGCACGCCGGGCACACCGGACAGCTTCCACGATCTGCACCGCCTGCTGGAGGAGCAGCACTACCGCGTCGCCTTCTGGCGGGTCGCGGCGGACGAGATCAACTACCGCCGCTTCTTCGATATCAACGATCTGGCCGGGCTGCGCATCGACCGGCCGGAGCTGTTCGAACTGGCGCACCAGCTGGTCTTCCGCCTGATCGGCGAGGGCAAGCTGCAGGGGATCCGCCTCGACCACATCGACGGCCTGTACGATCCGGTCGAGTATTGCGAGCGCCTCCAGGACCGCGCCGCGTACCTGACGCTCAACGTCGGTGCCTCGGCGCTCGACCCGCCGGGTGTGCGGCTCAAGCAGCCGTTCTACGTGGTGGTGGAGAAGATCCTTGCGCACCACGAGAACCTGCGCGAGGGCTGGCCGGTGGCCGGCACCACCGGGTACGAGTTCATGGCTCTGGTCGGCGGCCTGTTCGTCGATCCCGCCGCCGAAGAGGCGATGACCCGGACCTATCACGCCTTCATCCGCCGCGAGGTGGATTTCGGCAAGCTGGTCATCGAGACCAAGCGCAGGGTCATAACGTCGAGCCTGTCGAGCGAGCTGCACGTGCTGGCCTCGCAGATCCACCGGCTGGCGCAGGAAAGCTGGAACACCCGCGACTTCGCCCTGACCGGCATCCGCCGTGCGCTGGTGGATGTGGCGGCCTGCCTGCCGGTCTACCGCACCTACGTGACGGCCGAACGGGTGGACGAGGAGGATCGCAAGTACCTGGACTGGGCGGTGGCCCGCGCCCGCAAGCTGGCCGGGGCGGCCGACGCCTCGGTGTACCAGTTCCTGCACGGCGTGCTGACCACCGATCTGGCGCGCGAGCAGGAGGGCTCGGGGCGCGGCCGGCACGGCTACAAGCCGGCCGACGTGGTTGCCATCGCCATGAAGTTCCAGCAGTTCACCGGCCCGGTGATGGCGAAGTCGCTGGAGGACACGGTCTTCTACCGCTACTTCCGGCTGGTGGCGCTCAACGAGGTCGGCGGCGAGCCGAGCCGCTTCGGTTCCAGCGTCTCGGCCTTCCACCACGTGAACCAGGAGCGCTTGAAGCGCTTCCCCTTCAACCTGCTGGCTACCGCCACCCACGACCACAAGCGCGGCGAGGATACCCGCGTCCGCATCTGCGTGCTGTCCGAGATGCCGGACGTCTGGGAACAGCGCGTGCGCCGCTGGCAACGCATGAACCGCTTCAAGAAGCGGGAGATCGAGGGGCTCGCCGCGCCTGGCCGGAACGACGAGTACATGCTGTACCAGATGCTGGTCGGCGCCTGGCCGCTCGACCTCGACTGGCCGTCGGGCGAGGGGCTGAAGGAGTTCTGCGAGCGCATCACCGCCTACATGATCAAGGCGGTGCGCGAGGCGAAGGTGCGCTCCTCCTGGTCGGCGCCCAACGCCGATTATGAGGAAGCGCTGCGGCGCTTCGTCCAGGGCGTGCTCGACCCCGAGCGCAGCGCCACCTTCCTGGCCGAGTTGATGGACCTGCTGGAGACGGTGGGGCCGGTCGGCGCGCTCAATGGCCTCTCGCAAACGTTGCTGAAACTCGTGGCGCCCGGCGTGCCGGACGTTTATCAGGGCACCGACTTCTGGGACCTGAGCCTCGTCGATCCCGATAACCGCCGCCCGGTGGACTACGCCGCCCGCCGGCGGACGCTGGAGGCGCTGGACGCCACGCCGGACCTGGAACGGCTGATCGAGGACTGGCGCGACGGCCGGGTGAAGCAATTCGTCGTCGCCCGCACGCTGGGCCTGCGCAAGCGTGAGGCGGCGCTGTTCGCCACCGGCGACTACCGCCCGGTCGAGGCGGTGGGCGAACATGCCGAGCGGGTCGTCGCCTTCCTGCGCCGGGCCGGCGACGGTTTCGCGCTGGTGGTGGCGCCGCGCCTGACGCTGCCGCTGATGCAGGGCCGGCAGACGCCGCTGCCGCCGGCGGAGGCCTGGGGGGACACGGCGCTGATGTTGCCCGAGTTGCCGGAAGGAGCGGCGCCGGCAGACATCTTCACCGGCCGTACGCCCGCTCTGCCGCCCGATGGACGGCTGCCGCTGGCGGACCTGCTGGACCGCTTTCCGCTGGCGTTGCTGCACGCGCCATCGGGCGGCTCGTCCGGCTGATCATCCCACCACGCCGAAGAACTGGGATTGAAGCCATCGGCTGGCTGGAAGCCCGGCACGACACCATCCAGCGCATCGGCCTCCTGGTCTTCCAGAAGGAACATCTGTACGGCGATTGAACTTCCGCCGCTTCACATCACCGTTGCGGCCACGTGCCCGGCCGCCCTTGCGACAGGGGCGGTTGACGTGTCGTCCGCTGCGCCTTCTCGGCGCAAGCGTAGTGCCAGGCATAGCCGTCGGGGTCCCCAGCCCAGCGCGGTTGGCCCGGCAGAATGAGGTCGCCGCAATAGCGACAGCGCGGCCGCGATGGGGAGGTGAGGATGTCGTGTTCGGCCATGGGCAGGATGATTCTTCGCAACGGGAACCGTGGCCGCGTCCGTGCGACCGGCTGAAGGCGCCGCTGATACGCCTTCGGTCATAAGACGCGCAATGGCGCAAAGGGAGTGCCGTATTCCCCGTCGGGACAGGAATGGGGCAATCACCATGGCCTGCGGTACGGGTCCCAGCGCCGCTCCTGCCAGGGATCGCGCGACCAGTGCGGCTGGGGTGCATACCTCCGGTGGCGGCGTGCGTCGCGGCGCTGCTCGATCTCCCGTCCGAGCCGGATGCAGGCCCGGCGGTTGCCCCAGTCGCACGCCTCGCGCAGTTCGCGGATGTGCGGACGGCCCCATCCGCGTCCGTCGTCGTGCGCCAGGGCAGGGGGGATGGCGGTGAACAGGATGGCCGCCGCCACAGCCAGCAACCGGGTGTGCATTGTCGCGCTCCAGAAGATTCTTGTTCTGGATGAACAATGCCGGTGGTTGCACTATTCCACTGGAATGATCAGACGGAGATGTTGCTGACCAGCGATTCGTGCAGGCCGGCGCCCGCGCGGCGGTAGGCGCCGATGGCGGCGCGCCATGGTTCGATGTGCAGGCCGCTGCCCATCGCCTCCTGGGCGATGCTCTGGGTCAGGAAGCCGGTGCTCGGGCTTGCCGCGGCCTGGGGCTTCGGCCGGGAGGCCGGCGGCGGCGCGCTGTCCGGCCGGAAGCCGCTCTCCACGCGCGGGGCGTTCGTGCCGGAGCGCAGGTCGAGCGGGCGGCTCCGGACTTCGTCGCCGGCAGTCCCGCGGCTGCCATAGACGCCCTCCTCGGACGGCTCGGCCGCCGAGGCGAGTTTCGGATCGCGCAGGCGCCGCGATTCGTCGGGGATGGCCTGGATCGGCCGGACCGCGATCGCGTCCGACTCCAGCATCTGGCGCAGCTTCGCCATCCCCGACGGGGCGGAACCCCGGACGTAGGCGGATGGCGGAGGGATGGCGGCGATGCTGGTCACGGCGCGAAAGGTCACAGGTTGCGTTGCAGGCAGCTTACACGCGCAGGGTTCCCGAAGTGTTAATTTTCGTGAAGTTCCTTTGAAACGGGCGCGCATGCCCTGGTGCTCGTTCGTATTTTAAGTTAATCCAGTTTAAACAAAGCGTGCTTAGCGTGGATGCACGCAGAAGGCTGTCCGGCGGGCTGCGAGGCGGTATCACGGATGGCGGGGACCTGGAGCATGAGTCGAGTCGCCGACGACCTTTCCATCATGGCCGCCGCGGTCGCCGCCGCGGGCGACGTCGGTTACTGCTGGGATTTCACCACCGGCACCCTCACCTGGGTGGGGGATGCGGGGCCGCTGTTCGGGGGCGAGCCGGTCATCGCCGCCGACGAACTGCGCCGCCGCATTGACCAGGAGGACCGCGACCGCCGCCGTCATGCGCTGTCCCAGCACATCGACCACGGCGTGCCCTTCGACGTGGATTTCCGGCTGCGGCTGGCCGACGGATCCCATCATTGGGTGCACGACCGCGGCCGGGTGGAGCGCGCGGCGGACGGCGCGCCGCTGCGTCTCTACGGCATGCTGCGCCTCATCGACCGCCGCAAGGCCTATGAGGTCGAACTGGAACAGCAGGCCCACTTCGATCCGATGACCGGCCTGGTCAACCGCAACCGTCTGCGCGATTCGCTGCACCAGGCGCTGGTCGCCGCCGGACGGTTCGAACGGTCGGCCGTCTATTTCGCCGTGGGCATCGACAAGCTGGGGCTGGTCAACGACGCCATGGGCCACGCCGCCGCCGACGCGGTGGTCAGCGAGGTGGCACGCCGCCTCGCGTCCGTGGTGCGGCCGGGCGACGCGGTGGGCCGCGTGGGCGGCGACATCTTCGGCGTGGTGCTGCCGCATTGCCCGGAGGAGCACATGGCCGCGGTCGCCGAGAAGCTGCTGGCCGCCGTGAGGGCCGAGCCCATCGCCTCGCCGGCCGGTCCGATCCACGCCACCGTCTCGGTTGGCGGCATCCTTGCCGGCGATGGGGCGGGCAGCGTCGAGGAGGTGATGACGCGCGCCGACACCGCGCTGCACGAAGCCAAGCGCCAGGGTCGCGACTGCTTCTGGCCCTACCATGCCACCAGCATGCAGCAGAGTGCGCTGCGCGCCAGCCTCGCCACTGGCCAGCGCGTCAAGGCATCGCTGAAGAGCGACAATTTGTGCTTCGCCTTCCAGCCCATCGTCGATTTGCGTGGAGAGGTGGACTTTTTCGAGTGCCTGCTGCGCATTCCCGGCGAAGGGGGCACGGTGATTCCCGCCGGCGCCTTCATGCCGGCCGTCGAGCGGCTGGGCATGGCGCGCCGCGTCGATCTCCACACGCTGGGCATGGCGGTGCGCGAACTGCGCGAGAACGACGAGGTGCAACTGTCGCTGAACGTCTCGGCCGAGACCACCGGCGACCGCACCTGGCTCCGCGCCTTGCAGGGCATGCTTGCCGACCGGCCGGCGGTCGCCAGCCGCCTGATCGTCGAGATCACCGAAACCGCGGTGATCGAGGACCTGGACGAAACGGCGCGCTTCGTGGCGTCGGTGCGCGAGATGGGTTGCCGGGTGGCGCTCGACGACTTCGGTGCCGGCTACATCTCCTACCAGCACCTGCGGGCGCTGCCGGTGGACATCGTGAAGATCGACGGAACCTTCGTCCGCGACATGCATGACAGCGCCGACGCGCTGCTGTTCATCCGCACCCTGGTCGGGCTGGCCCGCGGCTTCGGCCTGACCACCGTCGCGGAATGCGTCGAGGATGCTGCGCAGGCGGCGGCGCTCCGGCGCGAGGGGGTGCGGCTGTTGCAGGGCTATCATTTCGGCCGCCCCAGCCTGATGCGCCCGTGGCTCGCCCCGGCGCGGCCCGTCGCGGTGGATTGAGCCCGCGCCCTGGGCGAAAGTAGTAGCCGAACTCCTAGGCCAAAGCGTGAGCGTCAGTGTTTCGCATGGGGTGGGGCGTTGTGCGGGCATTAACCTATGTCATGTCGAAGGCGCATCCGCGTATGTGGTAAACCGGTCGATGAGTGGTGCGGCACAGCGGCTGCGCCCATGGACGTGCCGGTATGGGTCGGAAGATATGGGTCTGGCAAAAGGTGCTGAGGGCGGGCGGAACGGGGCGGTCCTCGTCGTCGAGGACGATCCGCTGGTGCGTGCCACCGGTGTCGATCTGTTCACGGAGTTGGGCCTCCACGTCTACGGCGCCTACAACGGTGCCGAGGCCTTGCGCATCCTCGAAGAAAAGCCGCACATCCGTCTGGTGTTGGCGGACGTGCGCATGCCCGGCATGGACGGCACCGATCTCGCCCGCGAGATCGTACGCCTGCGTCCCGACGTGCGGGTGGTGCTGACTTCCGGCTATGTGGGCGAGGAGCAGGTGGCCGGCTTTCCCTTCGTGCCCAAGCCCTGGCGTACCGATGTCATCGCTGCCGTGGTCGGTGACAGGTAATCCGTTTCCTTTCCGTTTTGCTGTGCTGCGGCCGCACCAGCGGGTTGCCCGGTGCGGCTGCAACCAATGAACGCGCGCTCCTGTTGCATCGGACGACTGTGCTGCCGTTCGGGTGGCGCCTCACGGACGAGGGAGAGGATCGATGCGGATATCGTTGATCGGGGCGGTTGCCGCGGTTGCGCTGGTGGCCGGTGCGACGTTGGCGGGCTGCTCGCAGTCCGGCATGTCGCGGCAGGGCGGCTCCGGCGCCAGTTCTGGGGCGACGGCTTCCGGCGCGGCACCCGCGGGTTCAGCCTATGACCGCTCTGCCGGCCCGGTCAGCGGTTCGACCGCCGGTGCCGCCAGCGGTATGCCGCCCGGCGCCACCGCCGGCTC
>JAEYOB010000015.1 GCA_023412175.1 Pseudomonadota bacterium
GACTGGAGCAAGGTCGCCGAGAAGAAGATCACGCTGTTCTACCCCGGCCAGACCTCGTTCGAGTGGATTCAGAACGGCCCCGACCATGGCGGCGCGCGCGCCTTCAAGAAGGGCGAGCAGTGCTCCGGCTGCCACGAGGGCGAGCAGGCCGACATGGGCGCCAAGATGGCGGCCGGCCAGAAGGCGGAGACCACCCCGATCCCCGGCAAGGCGCCGTCGATCCCGCTGACCGTGCAGGCGGCGCATGACGGGTCCAATCTGGTGATGCGCTTCCAGTGGCCGGCCAACCCGCACACTCCGGTGCCCTTCGCGGACGGCGGCAAGATGGATCCGGAGAACCAGGTCAAGCTCGCCATCCTCATCGACCAGGGCAACGTCCAGGACGCCGACCGCTCGGGCTGCTGGAGCACCTGCCATCACGACGCCCGCTCCATGCCCGACGCTCCGGCCGGCGGCGGCGCCACCAAGTACCTGCCGCAGACCCGCACCGACATCTCCATCAAGGACAGCCCGCGCGGCGGCGCCGACAAGCTGAAGTCGGCGGACGAACTGAAGGCGCTGATGGACCAGGGCGTGTTCCTCGATCTGCTGCGCTGGAAGTCGGGCACGAACGCGGTGGAGGACGGCCACGTCTCGGCCGAGCGCGTGATGACCGGCGGGCAGGGCGCCACTGCCCAGGGCGTGCTGAAGGACGGCGTGTGGACGGTGACGCTGGTGCGCAAGCTGATCTCGGACAAGCCGGGCGACATCAGCATCGAGCCGGGCAAGGCCTACACGGTGGGCTTCGCCATCCACGACGATTACACCAACGTCCGTTTCCACCACGTCTCGGTGGACTACAAGCTGGCGCTCGACAACGCCGAAGCCGCCATCAACGCGGTGAAGCAGTAACCGGGAGAACCCCTCTCCCTTCCAACCCCTCCCCCCATGCCGGGGGGAGGGGCTTTTTCCGTTTATGGAGGATGCCCCATGCGACAAATCGCGCTGTTCTCCCTGCTGCTCGCGCTTCCGCTCCCGGCCGCGGCGGCGGAAGTCGCCGTACGGATCGACAGGAACGCCTACGAGCCGGCGCAGGTCACCGTGAAGCCCGGCGACAGCGTCGTCTGGACCAACGCCGAGAAGCGCACCAGCCACGATGTCATCTTCGACGACGGCGAGCGTTCGGTGCGGCTGCTGCCGGAGGACAGCTACACGCGCACCTTCGACAAGCCGGGCCGCTATCCCTACCATTGCGAGCCGCACCCGCACATGAAGGGCGAGATCGTCGTCGAGCCGTAAGCCCGCATCACCCTTTCAATCAATGCCGTCGCATTGATCTGTCGGGCTTTACCGAAGGCGCTCGATGGAAGCCATCAAGCGCCTTCGGCATGAGAGGTGCCGAGCCCATCCGGGGGACGGTCGCGCCGGACCGCACGGGGCGGGGCCGGATGAAACGAAATGAAACGCTGTGAAACGCATTTTGCGGTGGTGTTTCATTGGGCACGGCCCGCGCGGTTGATAATCCCTTTGTAGGATAAATATCCTATCTTGCGAAGGCGATCCAGTCAAGATCGCTGCGCTCCGGGCCGATCCTCCGTTTCGGGATGGCCGGCGGCCGGTTCCCGCGAGGCGAGGGCCGCTCGCCCCGCCGAAGGCCGGTATCGGCTTGACAACGGTCAAGCAACACCTTGCCGAATTGAGGGAGCATACGGGCCATCGGGGAGGCCATGCCTCCATACACCAATCGAGCGGGAAAGCCATGGCCGGCGGGCGTGTGTATCTGGTGGGTGCGGGGCCGGGCGATCCGGACCTTCTGACCGTCAAGGCGCACCGGTTGATCCGGGAGGCGGAAGTGGTCGTCTATGACCGGCTGGTCGGTGCGGGGATCGTCGATCTGATCCCGCGCCGGGCCGAGCGGGTCTTCGTCGGCAAGGCGCCGCGCAACCACGCGGTGCCGCAACATGAAATCAACGCGATCCTGGTGCGCCTGGGCCTCGACGGCCGCAAGGTGGTGCGCCTGAAGGGCGGCGACCCCTATGTGTTCGGGCGCGGCAGCGAGGAGGCCCTGGCGCTGGCCGCCAACGGCATCCCCTTCGAGATCGTCCCCGGCGTCACCGCCGCCACCGGTTGCGGCGCCTATGCCGGCATCCCGCTGACCCACCGCGGTCTGGCGACCGGCGTGCGCTTCGTCACCGGGCACGGCAAGGACGACGAGGCGCTGGAGCACAACTGGGCCAGCATGGCCGACCCCAACACCACGCTCGTGCTCTACATGGCGCTGATGAACCTGGGCGAGATCCGCGCCAAGCTGGTGGCCGCCGGCATGGACCCGGCGATCCCCGCCGCGGTGGTCGCCGCCGGCACGACCGAGCGGCAGATGGTCTGCACCGGCACGCTGGGCGACCTGCCCGACCGGCTGGCCGGCGCCGACCTGCCGTCGCCGTGCCTCATCATCATCGGCCGCGTCGTGTCTCTGGCTCCGCAGCTCGCCTGGTTCGAGGCGCCGGAGCCCTTGCTGGAGGCAGTCAATGCCTAGCCTGTTTCCGTTCCGCGTGTTTGTGCTGGCGGTCGCGGTGTCTGCCTCGATGGCGGCCGCGGCGCCGGCCTGGG
Organism: Pseudomonadota bacterium; assembly: GCA_023412175.1. Taxonomy (GTDB): domain Bacteria; phylum Pseudomonadota; class Alphaproteobacteria; order Azospirillales; family Azospirillaceae; genus Azospirillum. Next base: position 2,590 of record JAEYOB010000015.1, read on the forward strand.
CCGGCGATCCGATTCCCTCGCCGGCCCGCCAATCCGAGCTGGACTACATCCTGCGCCAGGACTGCGGGTCCTGCCACGGGATGACGTTCAAGGGTGGGCTCGGCTCGCCGCTGCTGCCCGAGCATCTGGAGGGCAAGTCCGAGGACGCGCTGGCCGACGTCGTGCTGGACGGCATCCCCGGCACGCCGATGCCGCCGTGGCGCAGCCTGCTCACCCAACCCGAGGCCCTCTGGATGATCGCGCGCTTGCGCCAGGGACTGGTCCAATGATTTCCAAGCTTCTGTACAGCGGCGTCATCGCCGCATCGCTTCTCGCCGTTCCCGCGTTCGCACCCGCCGCCCTGGGCGGCGAGGTGCGCGGCACCAACGACATGGGCATCGTCGTCGAGCGCGCCGTCGGCAAGGTCCTGGTGGTGGAAACCACCGGCCGCACCGTGCTGGGCGCGGTGGAAGGGCTGGGCGACCTCAGCCACGCCGCCGCGGTATTCTCGCGCGATGGGCGCTTCGCCTACGTCTTCGGCCGCGACGGCGGGCTGTCCAAGGTCGACATCCTGACGAAGACGCTGGTCAAGCGCGTCATCCAGGCGGGCAACTCCATCGGCGGCTCGATCTCGCAGGACGGCAAGATCATCGCCGTGCAGAACTACGAGCCCGGCGGCGTGAAGCTGTTCGACGCCGAGACGCTGGAACAGCTCGCCGACATTCCCGCCACCTATGGCGAGGGCGGGGCGCGCTCCAAGGTGGTCGGGCTCGCCGACGCGCCGGGCAAGCGCTTCGTGTGGACGCTCTACGAGGCCGGCGAGATCTGGGTGGCCGACGTCGCCGACCCCCGGAACCCGCAGATCCGCAAGTTCAAGAACGCCGGAAAGCAGCCCTACGACGGCCTGATCACTCCGGACGGCCGTTGGTACATCGCCGGCCTGTTCGGCGAGGACGGTCTGGCGATGCTCGACATGTGGAACCCCGACAAGGGGGTGCAGCGCATCCTCGACGGGTACGGCAAGGGCGATCCGGCGCTTCCGGTGTTCAAGATGCCGCATCTGCGCGGTTGGGGCTTCGCTGACGGCAAGATGTTCCTGCCCGCCATCGGCCGGCACGAGGTGCTGGTGGTGGACGTCAAGACCTGGAAGGAGGTCGGCCGCGTGCCCGTCAAGGGCCAGCCGGTGTTCGTCATGCCGCGCCCGGACGGGCGGCAGGTGTGGGTGAACTTCGCGCTGCCCGACAACGGCTTCATGGACGTGATCGACGTGCAGTCGCTCAGCGTCCAGAAGAGGCTGGAGCCCGGCCCCGGCGTCCTGCACTTCGAGTTCACGCCGCGCGGCGAGACCGTGTGGGTCTCCGTGCGTGACCAGGACCGCGTGAAGGTCTACGACACCGCCACCCTGGACGAGGTGACGCAGTTCAAGGCCGACAAGCCCAGCGGTATCCTGTTCACCGCGCGCGCCAACAAGATCGGGCTGTAAAGCGATGGACGACCTCGACCGCCGCCTGCTCGACGAGTTCCAGCGCGGTTTCCCGCTGGCCCCGCGGCCGTACGCCGCCGTGGCGGACAAGCTCGGCTGCCGCGAGGGCGAGGTGCTGGAACGGCTGGCGCGCCTGAAGGCGCTGGGGGCGGTGGCGCGCGTCGGCGCCACCTTCCGGCCGCACCGGGTCGGCTCCTCGACGCTGGCCGCCATGG
>JAEYOB010000063.1 GCA_023412175.1 Pseudomonadota bacterium
ATGCAGCGCTCGCCCATCACCACCCGCTCGCCGATGCGGGCGCCGGGGTGGAACAGGCAGTCGCGGCCGGCGACGGCTTCGGCGCCGATGGTGGCGTGCGGCATGACGATGCAGCCCGGCCCCAGCACCGCCTTCGGGCCGACATAAGCGAAGGGGCCGACCGACACGCCCTCGCCCAGTTGGGCGTCCGGCGCCACGAAGGCCTGGGGGTGAACCCCCGGCTCGGCGTGCACCGGCTTCTCGAACACGTCCATCAGGCCGGCCATGGCGTAGCGCGGCCGCTTTACCAGGATGGCGCCGGCGAGGTTCTCCGGCACCGGCGTTCCGTCCGCCAGCACGGCGGCGCGCGCCTTGGTGCCGGGCAGCAGCGCCAGCAGGTCCTTGTCCATGGCGAGCGCCAGGTCGCCCGGCCCCTCGGCCTCGGACGGGTGAACGGCGCGGACGATCTCGATGGAGGCGTCGCCCTCGACACGGGCGTCCAGGGCGGCGGCGATCTCGGCGAGCTTCATGGGCGGGCGCTTCGGGCTGAGGAACGGGGCATCATCCCTAGCACGAAACGCCGATGGACGAAAAGCCGAGGCCGGCGGGCGATCCAGGCCCTACATTGACGCGTACGGTCGGGTGGGTGCGCGGAGGGACGATGGAAGGCTGGGACCCGGATTGGATGGATGCCGAGGCGGAGCTGTGCCGGCTGATCTACTACAGCCGCGTGCGTGAGCGCGTGTCGCGCGCCGACCTGAAGGACATCCTCGGCCGCTCGCGCCGCAACAACGCCGGGGCCGGGGTGACCGGCGCGCTGTGCTTCGACAACAGCCATTTCCTCCAGGTGCTGGAGGGGCGGCGGCTGCACGTGAACCGGGTGTTCCGCCGCATCCTCGCCGATCCCCGCCATTACGACGTGAGCACGGTCATCTTCGCGCCGATCGTGGAACGGCTCTTCCCGGTCTGGTCGATGCTCTATGTCGGGGACGACCGGCTGACTCAGGACGTCTGCCGCCGCTTCTGCGGCGTGACCAGCTTCCACCCCGACCGCCTGACGGCCGACCGCGCCACCGCGCTGGTGGCGCACTTCGCCGGGCTGGCGAGGCCCGGAGCGGCGGAGACGGCGGACGCCTGAACGCGAGGGCTTCCCCGCCGGCCTCACTCCCCGGTCTGGAGCAGCGCGCCGCGCACGCGGGCCGAGCGGAACGACCACAGGAAGCTGCCGGCGCACAGTGCCATGTACACCGCGTTCAGCCCCAGCGCCCAGGCCATGTGGTCCCAGCGCACGGCGCCGTGGAAGACCAGCGCCCGCATGCCCTCGAACACATGCGTGGAGGGCAGGGCGAGCGCCACCCATTGCAGCCAGTCCGGCAGCACCGAGACCGGGTAGTAGACGGCGCTGATCGGCGCCAGCATGAACACCAGGATCCACGCCAGCCCCTCCGCCCCCATGCCGTAGCGCAGGATCAGCGCCACGGTGAACAGCCCGAGCGCCCAGCCCAGCAGGATCAGGTTGGCGAAGAACAGGGCCAGCGGCAGGCCCATGCCGAACACCGAATAGCCGAAGAACGGGATCGCCAGCAGCGCCGCCGGCACGACGCCGATGATGGTGCGGATCAGGCTCATGACCATCAGCGCGGAGACCCACTCCACCGGCCGCAGCGGGCTGACGAAGAGGGGGCCGAGGTTGCGCGACCACATCTCCTCCAGGAACGACACCGACACGCCGAGCTGCCCGCGGAACAGCACGTCCCACAGCAGCACGCCGGAGATCAGCACGCCCGCCCCCTGCGCCACCCACGAGCTGTTCTGCGCCATGAACTGGTTGATGTAGCCCCACAGGATCATCTGCATGGTCGGCCAGTAGGCCAGCTCCAGGAACCGCGGCCACGACCCGCGCAGCAGGTACCAGTAGCGCAACACCATGGCGCCCACGCGCCGGGGGGAGAAGTCGAAGCCTTCGGTCATGGTCCCTTCGGTCATGGTCTGGGACTCACTCCGCCGCCTCGACCGGCTCCGCACGGCGGTCGCGGGCGATGTCGAGGAAGACCTCCTCCAGCGAGGCGCGGCCGTAGCGGGACAGCAGCGCCGACGGCGTGCCGCGATCGACGATGGTGCCCTGGCGCAGCATCAGCACCTCGTCGCACAGCCGCTCCACCTCCAGCATGTTGTGCGAGGCCAGCAGGATGGTGGCGCCGGACTCGTGCCGGTAGCGCTCCAGGTAGGTGCGGATCCAGTCCGCCGTGTCCGGGTCGAGCGAGGCCGTGGGCTCGTCGAGCAGCAGCAGCTCCGGCCGGTTCAGCAGCGCCTTGGCGAGCGCCACGCGGGTCTTCTGGCCAGCCGACAGGCTGCCCGACGGCCGGCTCAGGAAGCGCGTCAGGTCCAGCTGCTCCGCGAGATCCTCGATGCGGGCGCGTACGCCGGGCAGGCCGTAGAGGTGGCCGTACACCGTCAGGTTCTCGCGGACGGTCAGCCGGTGCGGCAGCTCCACATAGGGCGAGGAGAAGTTCATGCGTGGCAGCGCCGCGTGCCGGTTCCGGGCCATGTCCACGCCCAGCACCTCCACCGTGCCGGAGGTCGGCAGTAGAAGGCCCAGCAGCATGGAGATGGTGGTGGTCTTGCCGGCGCCGTTGCCGCCCAGCAGCCCGGTCACCGAACCCTCGGCCACGGTGAACGACACGGAGTCCACGGCGGTGACGTCGCCGAAGCGCTTGGTGAGGCGATCTGTCCTAATCGCGGCCTTGATGGGGGGAGGGCTCATGGGCGAAGAATATGGCCGCTCGCCCCGGAATCACCAAGCGGCCGGCCGGCTGCCCCCGACCGGGCCAAGGACACGGATCCACCCCATGACGTTCGCCGCCACCAGTTCCTCTCCATCGGGCGCGCCGTCCGCGCTCGCCCTGCCGCCCGGCATGTGGTCGGCCCAGGACGGGCGGGTGACGCTGCGCACGCTCATCCTCATCCGCTGGATCGCCATCGCCGGGCAGCTCGCCACGGTGGCCGCTGTGCACGGCGGTCTGGGGTTCGCGCTGCCGCTCGGGCCGGTGCTGGCGGCCATCGGGGCCTCGGTGCTGCTCAACCTCGTGGCGATGACGCAGCGCGGCGGGCGGTTGCGGCTGGCCGACCGGGACGCGGCGCTCTACCTCGCCTACGACATGCTGCAGCTGACGCTGCTGCTCTACCTCACCGGCGGTCTGTCGAACCCGTTCTCGGTGCTGCTGCTGGCGCCGATCACCGTGGGCGCGGCGATCCTGTCGCGCTACAGCGTGGTGCTGCTCACGGGCCTGAACCTCTTCTGCCTGACGCTGCTGGTGCTGTGGCACTTCCCGCTGCCGTGGGCCGAGCCGGTGCCGGTGGTGGCGCCGCTGCTGGCGTTCGGGCTGTGGATGTCGCTGTCGGTGTCGTCGGTGTTCATTTCGGCCTACGTGTTCCGCGTCGCCCACGAGGCGCGCCGCTTCGCCGACGCACTGGCCGCCACCCAGGTGGCGCTGGCGCGCGAGCAGCGGCTGTCGTCGCTGGGCGCCCTGGCGGCGGCGGCGGCGCACGAGCTGGGTTCGCCGCTCGGCACCATCGCCGTGGTCGCCAAGGAGCTGTCCAAGGAACTGCCGCCGGGCAGCGAGTTCGCCGAGGATGTGGCGCTGCTGCAAAGCCAGGTGATGCGCTGCCGCGAGATCCTCGCCGAACTGGCCCGCAAGCCCGAGGCCGACGGCGGCGACCCGTTCGAGCGGCTGCCCCTGACCGCGCTGATCGATGCCGCCGCCGCGCCGCACCGCCTGGGCACCGTCGAGTTCAGCGTCGAGGCGCTGCCCGGCGCCGGGGGCGAGGAGCCGGTGATCCGCCGCAGCCCGGAGATCATCCACGGTCTCGGCAACTTCATCCAGAACGCCCACCAGTTCGCCGAGCGCCGGGTCACCGTGCAGGCCGGCTGGGACCGGGGGAGCGCGATGGTGAGCATCACCGACGACGGCCCCGGCTTTCCGGCCCAGGTCCTCAGCCGTATCGGCGAGCCCTACATCTCCACTCGCGGAGAGCGTGGCGGGCACATGGGATTGGGGATTTTTATTGCGCAGACGCTTCTTGAAAAGACCGGAGCGAGCGTATCGTTCACTAATAATCGTGGCGGTGGCGCGCGAGTTGTCGTACGCTGGGAGCGTGCTATCCTAGAACCAAAGGACTAGTGGTGGATAACGCGATGGCATCGGACGAGAGCCCCGTCACGGATGAGGCAAAGCTCACGTTCAGCGGAGACGTCACCCGCAGCCTTCTGATCGTCGACGACGACGCGCCGTTCCGGATCCGTCTTGCGCGGGCGATGGAAAAGCGCGGCTTCAACGTGGTTGCGGTGGATTCGGTACAGGTCGGCATCGAGGTTGCGCAGGAGTCCGCCCCGGCGTTCGCGGTCGTCGATTTGCGGCTGGCCGACGGCAGCGGCCTGGACGTCGTGAAGACCCTGCGCGACGCGCGGCCGGACGCCCGCATCGTCATGCTGACCGGCTACGGCAACATCGCCACCGCGGTGGCGGCCGTGAAGGCGGGCGCGGTGGACTATCTGCCCAAGCCGGCCGACGCCGACGCGGTGGAACAGGCGCTGCTGGCCGACGGCCGGCCGCTGCCGGCCCCGCCGGAGAACCCCATGTCGGCCGACCGGGTGCGCTGGGAGCACATCCAGCGCGTCTTCGAGCAGTGCGAGCGCAACGTATCGGAGACGGCGCGCCGGCTGAAGATGCACCGCCGCACCCTGCAGCGCATCCTGAACAAGCACGCCCCGCGCGCCTGAAGTCTTGCTGGCACCGGAAAGCCCCTCTCCGGGAGGAGAGGGGCTTTTGC
>JAEYOB010000374.1 GCA_023412175.1 Pseudomonadota bacterium
GGCCGGTGGAGACCAGCCCCTCCACCATCGCCGCTTCCAGCGCCGGCGAGCTGAGGCGGCCGTCGTAGCCGACGCAGGCGGTTTTGCCACCGCCACGCACGACCACGGTGCCGAAGGCGCGGCCGACGGCGCGCGCGTCGTCCTCGGTCAACGTCTTGCCGACGATGCCGCGGATGTCGTACTCGCGCAGGACCGTGGGATGGAAGGTATGGGCACTCACGACGCGACTCCCTCTTCGCCCGGGGCCGCCTTGAAGGGCCGCCCGACCGACGTGTAGACGAACCCGGCCGCCGCCATGTCGCGGGGATTGTAGATGTTGCGCAGGTCCACCATGACCGGCCGCTTCAGCAGCGTCTTGACGCGCTTCAGATCGAGCGCGCGGAACTCGTTCCATTCCGTGAGGATCGCCACGCAGTCAGCCCCCTCCAGCGCGGAGTAGGAGTCGTCGCACCACACCACGTCGGACAGCAGCTTTTTCGCCTCGTGCATGCCCGCCGGGTCGAAGGCGCGGACGGTGGCGCCGGCCTGCTGGAGCGCCGGGACGATGTCCAGCGAGGGCGCGTCGCGCATGTCGTCGGTGTTCGGCTTGAACGACACGCCGAGGATCGCCACGGTCCTGCCCTGGAGCGAGCCGCCGCAGGCGTCCACGATGCGCCGGGCCATGGACTTCTTGCGCTGGTCGTTGACGTCCACCACCGTCTCGACGATGCGGACCGGGCTGTCGTAGTCCTGGCCAGTGCGCACCAGGGCCAGCGTGTCCTTGGGGAAGCAGGACCCGCCGTAGCCGGGGCCGGCGTGCAGGAACTTCCGCCCGATGCGGCCGTCGAGCCCCATACCCTTGGCGACGTCGTGCACGTTGGCGCCGACCTTCTCGCACAGGTCGGCAATCTCGTTGATGAAGGTGATCTTGACCGCCAGGAAGGCGTTCGCCGCGTACTTGATGAGCTCGGCCGTCTCCAGCTCGGTCATCACGATGGGCGTCTCGATGAGGAACAGCGGACGGTAGAGCTGGCGCATGACGGCGCGCGCGCGCTCGCTGGCGGTGCCGATGACGACGCGGTCGGGCCGCATGAAGTCGCCGATGGCCGAGCCTTCGCGCAGGAACTCAGGATTCGACGCCACGTCGAACTCGGCGTCGGGACGGGTCTCGCGGATGATGCGCTCCACCTCGCGGCCGGTGCCGACGGGCACGGTCGATTTGGTCACCACCACCGTGTAGTGGTCGAGGTTGCGGGCGATCTCCTCGGCGGCGCCGTAGACGTAGGACAGGTCGGCGTGGCCATCACCGCGGCGCGACGGCGTGCCCACAGCGATGAACACCGCGTCCACGCCCTTCATGGCCTCGGCCAGATCGGTGGTGAAGGACAGGCGGCCGGCCGCGACGTTGCGGTTCACGAGATCGTCCAGGCCCGGCTCGTAGATCGGGATCTCGCCGCGCTTCAGGCGCTCGATCTTGCCCTGGTCCTTGTCGACGCAGCAGACATGCACGCCGAACTCCGAAAAACAGGCCCCGGATACCAGCCCGACATACCCGGTGCCGATCATCGCGATGCGCATAGAGGATCCTCGCTTCCGTCAACCTGCCATTCACTTCGCCCATTCCGGGCATATGACTGACAAGCCACGCCCGCCGCCTCCAGTCAAGGGGGCGACGGGCTGGCTCCACATTACGGTCACATACTACGGAAGGGTTCAGCCGAACTTGCGCAGCGCCTCGCGGACCTTGTCCGCCAGGTCCGGGCGGCTGAGCGCGTAGGCGACGGTGGCCTCGACGAAGCCGATCTTGTCGCCGCAGTCGTAGCGCGTGCCCTCGAACCGCAGGCCGTGGAACGGCTGCTTGCCGATCAGCTTGGCCATGGCGTCGGTCAGCTGGATCTCGCCGCCGGCCCCGGTCTGCTGGTTCTCCAGGTGATCGAAGACCTCCGGCATCAGGATGTAGCGGCCGATGATCGACAGGGTGGAGGGCGCCTCCGCCGGCTTCGGCTTCTCGACGAGACCGCGCACGCTGGCCAGCCGGCCGTCGTCGCTCTCTACGTCGAGAATGCCGTAGCGGCTGGTGTGCTCGCGCGGGACGTCCACCACGGCGACGATGTTGCCGCCGGTCTCTTCGTACGCCTCGACCATCTGCTTCAGGCAGGGGCGGTCGGCCAGGACGTAGTCGTCCGGCAGGATGATGGCGAAGGGCTCGTTGCCGATGACGGCGCGGGCGCACCACACCGCGTGCCCAAGGCCCAGCGGCACCTGCTGGCGGGTGTAGAAGCAGCGGCCCGGCGCGATCTCGCTGCCGCGGACCTCCTCCAGGGCATCCGCCTTGCCGCGCTCCTCAAGGGTGCGGTTCAACTCGGTGTCGGCGTCGAAGTGGTCCTCGATGGCGCGCTTCGAGCGGCCGGTGACGAACACGAACTCCTCGATGCCGGCGGCGCGCGCCTCCTCGACGGCATGCTGAAGCAGTGGCCGGTCGACCAGCGGCATCATCTCCTTCGGGATCGCCTTGGTGGCGGGAAGGAAGCGGGTGCCCAGTCCGGCGACGGGGAACACGACCTTGCGCACGGGTTTTCGCATTGGGTCTCTTATCCTTATCCAGGACCATTCACTGCGGCCGACGCCAGGGAATCGCCGGACCGCAGGGTTTTCTGCCACATGGCCGGAAGTGGCGCAACACACCCTTCGGGGCTTGGCAAAAGGTCAGGGGCGCAGCAGCAAGTCCTTCGCCTGGTTTATCTTTGCGGCCAGATAGGTCGAACCACCAAGGTCCGGGTGAACTCCCATCATCAGCCGTCTGTGGGCCTCCTTGATCTGCTCGGCCGATGCTCCTGGTGACAGGCCGAGGATTTCATAGGCCTCCTCCCGCGTCATGGCGCCGCCCCCGCCCCCGCCACTAGAATGCGCGCCGCCGGCACGCCCCCCGGCGTCGGCGGCGACGCGCGCCCGCCCGGCCGGATGGGCGCGGTCGAGCCAGGCTTCCAGCACCGCGG
>JAEYOB010000432.1 GCA_023412175.1 Pseudomonadota bacterium
GTGCAGCCGTCGAGCTGCGCCCTGCGCAGGTCGGCCCGCCACAGGGAGCGGCCGTAGAGGTTGAGGCCGCTCAGGACGGCCCGCTCGCCCTCCGCCTCGTCGCTCATCAGCCAGAGCCGATGCAAGGCGAGGATGTGGTTGAGGGCGTCTTGCGAGAGGCGTTGGCTGGCCGGCGGATCGACCGGGAAGAGGGATTCTGACATCGAGACCTTCCGCAAAATGGGTGCCGGCATGCCCGATCGAGGCATGGGCCGGCGCGCCGGAAAAAGTTCGGTCCCGCTGGCGGCACCGGCTTCAGTCGTGCAGAAGCCCTTGACGCCGATATGGCCACTGCCGGGAGCGAGAGCAAGCGCCGATTACCGCCGTACCCCCAAATACCGGCTTCGCTTCGCCACGGCCGGAAGGCGGGATGGCGCGGGAATACGTCGCTTTGTCTTGGGCGGAGCCCGGCTATTCTTCGGTGGCGGCCGTGCGCTGCGAAGGGAGCGTCTCCGGCGCCGACGATGCCGCGCCGATTGCTGCGCGTCACTGGAGGATCGGACGCAAACGGGAGCGTGCGCATCCAGGCGGCACAGGCGCCCTGGTCAACGGTGTTAAAGCGGAAGAGAGCGGCGTGCGGTTTCAATCCTGTAATCGATTCACCGTTCCGCAGGGCGGAAAAGATCATTGGGCGATTTTTTGTCCATGGAAGTCTTTTTGACTCCACATAATGATCTTATTCGATAATGATCGAAATTCAAAATCAACGGCATCTTCTCATTGCTATAAGCATTATAGACTGCAATTTATAATGAAAAGATGTTACGATAATAAGATTTCTCAGGATATCGACGCGAAGCTCTCAAGGAGAACTACCTCATATTAGCAAAGGAAATTCTTTGATTCGGAACCCATCGTAATTTTCGCCCGTCACTTTGGAGGTTGCGATGCCGCATGAATTAAGATACATAATATTTTCGAAGGATAACCTTATAGACGCTTGCATGCATGCTGTCTCCAAGCCGCGCCCAGGTTGTCCTCCTCCTTGGAGTATAGAAGCTTGCGTAAAAGCCTCCTCAGGAAATTTGTTGAATTCCGTGATCATAAGGAAGATTTCTTTGAAAACGCACGCGGAGCATAGTGCCGTGCTTGATTACAACGATACGATGGCGTCGATAATTATGGATATGAAGAAAAAATCAGTGCCATTGTCGCTGAAGGGTGTGAAAAAGCTGGTAAAGCACGGAAGCTCCGTCGCTCTTGTTGTTTCTCTCAATCTCGGCGGGAGCAATCCGACGGTGATCGGCGGCGAGCTATCTTATGCGTGCAATGACACCCTGGCCGCAAAAACGGTCTTTCGCAACATGACTGGGAATCCGCTCGACGGCCGTTGACGCAACGCTTGCGGGCTGCCGGTCAACCGGTTGGAGTTGGGCCGGGGCTGCACAATGGAATCCGCATGGCGGGCACAAAGCATTGAGGGTTCTTAATCTTAACGTGGCGTAAACGGTTGTATACCTACTCTGGCTGAACGACTTGGCGGCTTCAGAAACTGCATCCCTGTCCCATGACAACGACGCTCGCTCACTCCCAGCCCGACGATGCCGCCCGCAAGGACAGGGTCTCGCCGAGCCAGATGTACCATGAGATCGCCCGCATCATCGAAAGGATGCACCGGCGCTACCTCGACGTCCTGCGCATCGAGCTGGGCCGCATCGGCATCGACGACATCAGTCCCGTCCAGGTGATGATGCTGCTGAACATCTCGTCCGGCGAGATCAGCGTGCGCGACCTGATCGAGCGCGGCTACTATCTCGGGTCGAACGCCTCCTACAATCTGAAGCAGCTGGTCGACCAGGGCTACGTCGACCGCGCCGCATCGCCGCGCGACAAGCGGGCGGCGCGGCTGAAGCTGTCGGTCCGCGGGACGGAGCTGTGCGAGCAGCTCCGCCGCATGTCCACGCTGCACGCCGACGCGCTGATCCGCGCCGAGGGCGACATGCAGGACTTCGAAGTGACGTACCGAACGCTGCGCCGCCTGGAGCGCAAATGGACCGACGTCATCCGCTCCGACGAGACCGAGCTGCTGTAGGCCCGCCGCGGCCCCCGCCCGTTCGTAATCGGCGTAGTTGCAAAACCGGAACGATTGCTGGCAGGCTTTGCCTCCGACGACACTTTTCCGGTGCCCGCATGGTTCGCAGCGTCTGGCGGCGGGTGGTGGCCCGCCCGTTCTTCATCGCCGCCGCCGCCGTGGCGGTCGTGGCGGTCGTGATGGCCCTGCCCGGCGGGGCGGCGGCCGACCCGGCGCCGCGGGTGCGGCTGGTCTATGAGTCCGAAGCCAATCCCCCGCGGACGCTGGGCGACGGCACGGCCACCGATTGGGGGAAGCCGGGCCTGACGCTGGAGCTGCTGCGCCTCGTTGCGGCGCGCGCGGGCGTGGAGTTCGCGTTCGAGCGCGTCCCGTGGCGGCGCGGCCTCTATCTGGTCGAGACGAACGAGGCCGACGGCCTCTTCCACGTCAGCTTCCTGCCCGAGCGGATGGGCGCGATGGCCTATCCCATGCGGACCGGACGGCCGGACGCGGCACGCGCTATCTTTGTGCAGAGCTATATGCTCTACAAGCGGGCCGGGTCGCCCGTCGCCTGGGACGGTGCGACGCTGACCGGGGCGGAGGGGCCGGTGGGCGCCACCTTCGGCTATTCGGTGTTGAGCGACCTCAGGCGCCTGGGCGTTCCGTTCGAGGAGGCGAAGACGATGGAGCAGAGCCTCGACAAGCTGGCGGGCGGTCGGATCTCCGCCTACGCCGGGCTGGAGGGGATGGCCGACGCCGTGCTGGCGGCCAACCCGGCCAAGTACGGCACGCTCGTCAAGATGACGCCGCCCCTGGTTTCAAAGCCCTATCACCTGGTGTTCTCGCGCGCCTTCTACGCCATGCATCGCGATCTGGCGGAACGGATCTGGGACGCCATCGCCGAGGTGAACGCCTCGGACGAGTTCGCGGCCATCGTCCGCCGCTACGGGGACTGACGCCCGGATGCGCGCGGACACGCCCGCCGGAAAGGCCGGCGCCCCGCCCGTGCGGTCGCAGATCGCCGTCCGGCTGATCCGCGTGACCTTCGGGCTGTATGTCCTGGTGGCGTCGCTGATCGCCGGCGGGCAGATCGCCCAGGAGTATCTGGGGTCGCTGCAGAGCGTGCAGCGCGAACTGACCATTTATGCCGGCGGATTCGAGAACGGGCTGGGCAGCGCGCTGTGGGCGCTGGATACCGAGGAGCTTCAGTCCATCGTCGCCGGCATGATGCGGATCCCCGGCATCGCCGGGGTCAAGGTGGTGGACCACCGCCGCAACCGCACCTTCGCGGTGGCCGGCGCGGTGCTCGACGGCGACGGGACGGCCACGTGGTACGGCCGCGACGGGCGCATGGGGCCGGCCCCGGACGCGCGCGTCCTGGCCGGCCTGTTCGGGCAGGAGCATCCGGTCCACCACACCCACGCCATGGGCACCACGCTGGTCGGCCACCTCACCATCTACAGCAATTCCGATGCGGTGCTCGGCCGCGTGTGGGTGCCGGTCGCCTTCGTGCTGGGTGGCGCCGTGGTGAAGTCGGCGGCGTTGTGGCTGATCTTCGTCTTCGTCGCCCGGCGCCTGCTGGTGCGGCCGCTCGCCCATCTGACCGAGGTGGTGGGGCAGATGGACCCTCGCACCGGGCGGGGCCCCGACATCGCCCCGCGCCCCGGCGGCGACGACGAGCTGGCCGCGCTGGAGCATGCCTTCGCCGGCCTCATCCGCCGGCTGCGCGAGGAGACCGAGGCCCGCAACCGGCTGGAGGC
>JAEYOB010000442.1 GCA_023412175.1 Pseudomonadota bacterium
CAATGGCACCGATGAGGGCGCCACCGGCGGCACCTCCGGTGGTGCCGGTGAGCGCCCGCTGCTGCGTTGGCGTCATGTCACTGCAAGCAGCGAGGGAAAGTGCCACGGCTGCGATGCCGACGAACGATTTACGGATCATGTCTGGCCTCACCATGACAGTGCTGAATCGGCGAAAGAGGGTTCAGGTCCGGCACGGATAGCGCTGCGCCAGGTAACGGAAGATTCCTTCGATCGGGGGCAAGGCAAGCTGTTGGGGATTCTGTTTCGCCCAGGTGACGAAGGCGGCGATGACCTCATTGCGGGACGGCGTCGGATTGGGCGCGCAGAACAGCGGGCGCTTGCCCTCGGCGGCCGTTGCGATCTGATGGTATTGGTACGCCCCCACCGCGAAGCCCTGGCAGAAATGCACGGCGGCAACTCCCATCGGGTCGCCTGTATTGGCGTCGCACAGCCGCACGAGGTCACCGGTGGTCGCCACCCGGAAATTGTTTTCCGACGGGGCCTGCGACGTCTGGGCGCCAAGTGAGGCTGTACCCATGACGGCGATGACGGCGGCAAAAGCAAGGATGGAACGAGGTTGCATGGTCCGCCCCCGGAAATGGTCCCGCATTCGTTTCCCCCGTTCCAGCCAGCCGGACGCATGGATTGGCCCGGCCGGCCGAAGCGGGTTAGACGCTGGCTGTTCTCAGTGCTCGGTGGGCATCCGATACAGCGGCAACTGTTTGCCCTGGGCCACGTCGACCGCCGTCCGCAGATCCTGCGCCGCCTGGCGCATGCCGGTGCGGCCGGTGTCCATGCCCGACATCGTCGCATCGACGTCGAAGACCGGCGGCGTGTAACGGCGGACGGCAGCCGCAAGCAGCTTGGACGTCTGGGCGTCGTAGATCTCCGTGGCGACGACGACCGAGCCGGTGTACGAGCCGCTGCCACCGCCCGAGGTCTGCACGGCGTTGGAGACGGCGCCGATGGGCAGACCCTGGGATCCGGAGGCCGAGCTGGTTTCGTCGATGCTGACGATTTTCTGCACGATGCGCGCGGTGCCCGGAGTGGGCCGCGTGGTGACCGTATAGCTGTCGCTCAGCGCACGGCGGGATTCGGCCGTCAGCATCGCCGCAAGCTCATTGAGCTGTGCGTCGCTCACCCCCGAGAAGCTGGCTTCCGGGCCGCGGTAGACCGTGGCCTGTTCGACGATGAAGCGGGTGTATGGTTTGAAGTTGACGTTCTGGGCCTTGTAGAGCCAGGCCCCCGGCCGGTTCGGGTCCTGGCGCATGGCCGAAGTCGACGCCATCTCCGAGGGCCGCTGCGTTACTTCGGAAGTCGAACATCCCGCCAGACCGCCGGCGGCCAGAACGGCGATTAGAGCACCACGGAAATAGATCGAGCGCTTCATTGCCGTATCCTTGGGCTTCATGGCCGTATCCTTGAATGAAGGTTGTTCCAAGGACCATTGAGCCCCAGCCCTGACCGCCGCAGAAGTAGCAATCGCCAAGGCAGCGCCATGCTACGGTAACGTTGCTTTCCGCATGAGACAGAACAATGGCGCACGCCATGGAGTTATCAGCGCCCCTCGGACGAGGCCCATTGTGGCGAAATGGAAAGGCCGGCCTTCGTTAATCCATCGACGATCTTGCCGATGGTGGCGCGATTGACGTTCCGCCGCTCGAATTCAGAGATGACCTTCTCACCGAACTTGGGATCCAGACGCAGGATCTCCTCGACTTCATCGGCCGCATCGGTTGTCCGGCCCATTTGGCCGTAGATCATCGCCAGCGCCGCGTGCGGGAGGATTCCATTCTGCAGATCGATCCTCTTGGCTTCCAGAAGCGCCGCGTCGTATCGGCCGTGCACGTAGTGGTGCAGGGCGAAGATGATACGGTACCAGTTCGGATGGGCCGGGTTGCGCGCAAACGCTTCACGGATCAGGGGGATCCCCTTTTCCCAATCGCCGGTCAGGCTGTAGCACCGCCCGAGTTCCGCGAGGATGTCGGGGTCGTAGGGGTTGAGCGCGAGCGCCTGCTCATAGGTGGCGATGCTGCGTTCCGGCTCGCGGCGCAACCAGTAGGCACGCCCGAGGGCCTGGTGCGGCAGGGGGTTGTCGGGCGCCAAAGTCACGGCGTGTGTCGCGAGTTGCAGGCCGGTCGCGACCGGATCGGGGCGTGCGTTGCTCGGATTGAAGCCCAGCCAGGTCTCGTCGAGGTAAACCAGGGCGAGCGCCGCCCAGGCATCCGCATAGCGGGGGTCCGTTTTGATGGCGCTTTCCAGGCACGTCCTCGCCCGGGCATGCATTTCCCGATTCGGCTGTCGCCAGTATTGCCGCGTCTTCAGCATGCAATCATAGGAGGACATCAAGCCGGACGTTTGCCTGGTTGCGGCCTGCATTTCCTCGGTTTGGATCACCCCGTTCGATTGCGCCAAGGCACGGGCGACCTGAACGGCAATGTCCCGCCGGACGTCGATCATGTTGGAAGCGGTGAAATCGCCCCAATAGCCTTTCGACCAGATATAGCGCTGGTCCTTTGCGTCTATCAATGTTGCGTTTACTTGCATCCGGTCGCTTGCCTGACCGATGCTTCCCTTCAATAAATAATCGGGATTGGTGCCCGGCCCGGCCTTCGGATCCGGATCGGAGCGGGAAGGCAGAGTGGCGTCGCTTCCAAAAACGAACACGCTCTTGAACTGGATCAACGCGCCGATCAGGTCCTCGGTAAATCCCTGGGCAAAAACATCCTGGGCCGGGTTCCCGGTGCTGTTCGCAAAAGGCTGAACCATGATCGACGGGCCACGGATCGCCGCCGAGTATTTTTCACCCTTGCCGGAAGGGGACGCATCGACGGCGAACCAGGCGAACACGAACAGCAGGGCCAGCAGAAACACCAGACACCCACCCGCCAGAACCGTCTGGCGGTCGACCTCCCGACCGATGCCCAAAGGGAGGAAAGGCCGCGAGGACGGCAGGGGCACTGGCATCCCGGCCGCATCCGGCACCGCGGGAGCACCGTTCTCCTCAACGATGCCCGGACGCTCGTCCTCCACCGAAGGATCGGAAGTCCCGGCCGCGGCGGTTCCCTGCTTCATAAGGAAACGGGGGACGTAGCCTCCTTTTGGGATGGTGATCTCAATCGGGTCCTCGGCGCCCTCACCCAGATAATATTGCTCCAGGCAGCGACGGATCCGGCCGGCCTGGATCCGAACCACCGGGTCGAGCAATGGATCGAAGTTCGCATCGCGGTCGAACACATCGATTGCGATGGTGAACGCTTTGATGCGGTCGGCATGGCCGGCCTGGGTTTGCTCCACGACAAACTTCAGAAAGCGGCGCTTCCGTGCGGAGCCCCGGAACCGCCGGCTGGTCAGAACGCGTTCCAGCGCCTCTTCGACGAGTGCTGGCGGAATCGATTCATCAGAGGCTTCCGTCATGAAGCTCCCCCCACTCTATTGGTTGTGCCTCGGCGCCCGGCTCACCTGCGACTGCACGCCCCGCACAGGCGGCGTCCGTCGCACGTCATGGCCCCTCCCCACAGCCGGGAGAGGGGCGCAGAGGCCACCGCGCCGAGCCCGCACCCTTTGTCCCTCAGGGCGCCAACCGCACGAATGTTCAGAATTCTTTACGGAACGAAAAAATCGCAACGACCAAAGATTTGCACCACCACCCCATGACTTCAGGAAAAATATCCACGGCGTTTGAAAACATGGCAAATGTACTTGAGTTGCCTCGACTCTTGAAACGTCGCCAACGGCATACACCCACAAGAATGAAGATTTTCTCCTTACTCCCTATTTGATCTCATGACAGCACATCTCGCGCCGCATGCCCCCCTGTTCGCCGCCCGTTACCGTATCAAGGTGAACTGTTGCCCTCTTCAAGACAGTGCGCAGCCCGTCGCAGGCTGCTTCCGATTGAAAACCGAAAGGGGCTTCCGACACCGGTCCAAGACCAGCGAGAGCATCCACGCCCATGCGGGAGCATCCATGCCGGACAGGACACAGCACGCGGCGGAGCGGTTTCCGGACCTGGCACAGGCCATCAAGCAATACGCCTCGGACAACCGCTTCTTCCACGGCTTGTGCGAAGACTACGGTGAGGCCGTCGAGATGCTGCAGCGCCTGGAAGGGTTGGACCGCTCCGCGGTATCGGCGCACATCGCGGTGTGGCGTGAACTCGTCGTGGACCTCGAAGAGGAAATCCTGGCCGAACTTCAACTCTGGAACGAGGGGGGGCGTCCTCCAACCGGGCCGGTGAAGCCATAGGAGGCACACGCGGCGCCGACTGTCTCGACGGTGTTGCGAACCCGCTGCACGGCGAGCGCGCTCACGAAAGGACACGCGATGGATGACCGGTGGCAGCAGCCCCTGACGACCTGGCTTTCCGCCTGGACCGCAAGCTTCCCCTTCGTTGCCCCCTTCACCGCCGCCGAAGGGGCTGCCACGAAAAGGTCTGCCACGAAACCGGCCGGCGGCGCCATGGGTGGGCTGCCGCCGCCCATTCTTCCGAATCCGTTCCAGCAGGCCGCCGACTATGGCATCGATGCGATGCAGCGCTGGTGTCTGCTCCTCGACGTCCTGCGCCGTCGCGGCGACCAGTTCATCGAGCATGCCGAACAGGGAAAGCCCCCGGTCCTGACCTTCGCGCACGAGGTCGTGATGGACGGGCGGAAGCTGAAACGGCCGTGCAACTACGTGCTGCTGCGCATCCTGCCCGGTTCCGCGCCCGAAACCGACCCGGCCAAGCGCCCCTTCGTGATCGTCGATCCCCGCGCCGGCCACGGCCCCGGCATCGGCGGCTTCAAGCCGGACAGCCAGATCGGCGCCGCGCTCGCCGCCGGCCACCCCTGCTATTTCATCGGCTTCTTCCCCGAGCCCGTGCCGGGCCAGACCCTCGCGGACGTGGGCATGGCCGAGGCCGCCTTCATCGAGCATGTCGGCAAGCTCCACGAACGTGCCGACGGCAAGCCCTGCGTCATCGGCAACTGCCAGGCCGGCTGGGCGATCATGGCGCTGAGCGCGGTCCGGCCGGATCTGATGGGGCCGATCATCATCGCCGGCTCGCCGCTGTCCTACTGGGCCGGGGTGAAGGGGCAGAACCCGATGCGCTACCTCGGCGGGCTCTACGGCGGCGCCTGGCTCGCCGCCCTGGCCGGCGACCTTGGCAACGGCCGCTTCGACGGGGCGCATCTGGTCGGCAACTTCGAGAAGCTCGACCCCGCCAACACCTACTGGAAGAAGGCGTACAACCTGTACGCCTCCATCGACACCGAAGCCGCCCGCTACCTGGAGTTCGAGAAGTGGTGGAGCGGCTTCTACCTGCTCAACGGCGAGGAGATCGAGGCCATCACCGACGAGCTGTTCGTCGGCAACAAGCTCACCAGCGGCGGCATCGTCAGGGACGGCCGGCGGCTCGACCTGCGCAACATCCGCTCCCCGATCCTGGTGTTCGCCTCCTTCGGGGACAACATCACGCCGCCCCAGCAGGCACTCGGCTGGATCCTCGACCTGTACGACGACGACGAGGAGATCCGGTCGCGCGAGCAGACGATCGTCTACAACCTCCACCAGGACATCGGGCACCTGGGCATCTTCGTCTCCGGCCGCGTCGCCAGGAAGGAAACCGCGGAGTTCGTCGAGAACATCGACCTCATCGACCTCCTGCCGCCCGGCCTCTACGAGATGCTCATCGAGCCGAAGGACCCCGACGCTCCGGGCGCCGACCTGATCGCCGGTGCTTACGTGGCCCGCTTCGCGCCGCGCACGCTCGACGACATCCGCGGCCTCGGCACCAACACGCCGGAGGACGACCTCTGCTTCGCCACGGTCGCCCGCGTCTCCGAGATCAACAAGGGCCTGTACGACACCTTCGCGCGGCCGGCGATCCGCGCGGCCGTCACCGAGCCCATGGCCGAATGGCTGCGCCTGACCAACCCCGCGCGCACCCAATACTATCTGTTCTCCCACCTCAACCCGTTCATGGCGCCGGTCGAGCATCTTGCGCAGTGGGCGCGTGAGAACCGCCGGCCGGTGGACGCGGACAACCCGTTCCTGAAGGCGCAGGGTATCCTGTCCGAAGGGATCGTCCGGGCGCTCGACGGCTGGCGCGACCAGCGCGATACCGCCGTGGAGCGCCTGTTCCTGGGCGTCTATCAGTCGCCGCTGCTGCAGGCGCTGGTCGGGCTGGCCGCGCCGGGCGAGGAGCCGCGGCCGCCGCACGTCCGCGACGAGGCGTTCGAGGCACTCTTCGAGAAGAGGATGGCCGAGATCAGGGACCGGGCGGCCGAAGGCGGGCTGCGGGAGGCGCTGTTCCGCATCCTGATCTACGCGCGGCGGCGCGAAGGCGCGCTGGACGAGCGCACGTTCCAGATGCTGCGGAAGATCCGCGCCGAATACCCCGACGCCGAACACCTGCCCATCAACAAGGCGCGCGAGATCTTCCGGGAACAGGTCTTCCTCATGCAGACCTATGAGGCGGCGGCCATCGCGGCGCTGCCCGGCCTCCTGCCCGAGGAACGGGACCGCAAGGACGTCATCGCCCTTGCCGAGCGGATCCTGGCCGCCTCGGGCCCGCTCACGAACGATCAGAAAACCCGCCTCCGCCAGATCGAAACCCTGCTGACCCTCAAGGAAGGGCCGGATCTCGAAGCGCACCTGCGCCTCCTTCCGCTGGGCGGGGGGGCGTCGGC
>JAEYOB010000048.1 GCA_023412175.1 Pseudomonadota bacterium
GAGTTCCCTCCCCTGCGATAGCGGGGGAGGGTTAGGGTGGGGGCAATGCAAGGGAGGGGAGCCGGCGATACCCTATGGCTCCTTCGCCACCGGCGGCGGCGTCCGGTCCTCCGGCAGCGGGATGAACTCCGTCTCGCCCGGCACCGCCGTGAACCGCCCGGCCTTCCAGTCGGCCTTGGCGGCCTCGCTCCGGTCCTTGGAGCTGGAGACGAAGTTCCACCAGATGTGCCGCGGCCCGTCCATTGGCTCGCCGCCCAGCAGCATCACCCGCGCCTTGGTTTCCGCCTCGACGGTGATCGCGTCGCCGGGGCGCAGCACCAGAAGCTGCCCCGCCTCGAAGCGGTCGCCGCCCACCGTCACCGTCCCCTCGGCGACGTGGATGGCGCGCTCCGCGTGCTCGGCCGGCACCGGCAGGCGGGCGCCGGGGTCGAGCTGCGCATCGACGTAGAGCGTCTCGGTGAAGGTCTTCAGTGGCGAGCGGGCGCCGTAGGCCTGCCCGGCGATGACCCGCACCCGCTTGCCCTCGCCCTCGACCACCGGCAGCGCCTCGGCGGGGTGGTGGACGAAGCCGGGTTCCGCCTCCTCGTGCGCCTTGGGCAGCGCCATCCAGGACTGGATGCCGAACACCCGCTGGCCGGTGCGCCGCGTCTCGTCGCCGCTGCGCTCGGAATGGGCGATGCCCCGGCCGGCCGTCATCCAGTTGACGGCGCCGGGCCGGATCGCCTGCACCGAGCCGACGCTGTCGCGGTGGAGGATCTCGCCGTCGAACAGGTAGGTGACGGTGGCGAGCCCGATGTGCGGGTGCGGGCGCACGTCAAGGCCGTGGCCGGGCTTCAACTCGGCCGGGCCCATCTGGTCCCAGAAGATGAACGGCCCAACCATGCGCCGCCGCGCCGAGGGCAGGGCCCGCCGCACCTCGAACCCGCCGATGTCGTGCGTGCGCGGCACGATCAATATCTCCAGCCACTCCCGCGGACCTTCCATGCCTGCCTCCCTGGTTTTCCAAGGAAGTGGGGCGGGAGCGCGGGCCGGCCAGTCACCGCTCCGGCCAATCACCGTTCCGGCCAATCACCGTTCCGGCCGGTCGGCCTCGAACAGCGATTGCAGCTCCAGCGCCGCGTCGCGGGAGGTCTGGATCAGCCGCTGCTCGTCGTGGTGCACGCCGTGCTGGCGCTTGAGCGTGCGCTCGTCGTGGTCGCGGAAGGTCTCGATGGTGCGGCGCGCCTCCCCGGCGTCCATGCCGGTGGCGGTCAGCACCCGTTCGGTCAGGTCGAGGCTGGACAGGAAGGTCTCGCGCACGATGATGGTCACGCCGCGGTCCATCAGCAGGTGGGCGTGCCGCCGGTTGCGCGCCCGCGCAGCGATGGTCAGGTGCGGGAACAGGCGCTGCGCCATGTCCACCACGGTCAGGTTCTCCTGCATGTCCTCCAGCGCCACCACCAGCACCCTGGCGGTGTCGGCGCCGGCGGCGCGCAGCAGTTCGGGCCGCGTCGGGTCGCCGTAGAACACCTTGTTGCCGAAGCGGCGCACGAAATCGACCTGGGCGGCGCTCTTCTCCAGCGCGGTGAAGGGGATGCGGCGCAGCCGCAGCACGCGGCCGACGATCTGCCCCACCCGCCCGAAGCCGCAGATGATCACCGGCGCGGTGCCGTCGGTGTCGATGGTGTCGAAGGCGCGCGCCGGCTTGCCGCCCAGGCGGGGGACCAGCCAGCGCTCGGTCGCCGCGAACAGGAACGGCGTCACGATCATCGACAGCGTCACCACCAGCATGGCGGTGTTGGCGTGCTCCTGCGCCATGGCGTGGGAGGCCACCGCATGACCGAACAGAACGAAGCCGAACTCGCCGCCCTGCGCCAGCACCGCGGCCAGGCGCACGCTGCCGCGCGGTGTGTTGCCGGCGAAACGCGCCAGGGCGAACAGCACCGCCGCCTTCACCGCCACCAGCCCCAGCGTCAGCAGCAGCATGCCGCCCGGCGCCGCGACGAAGCCCGCCACGTCGGCGGACACCCCCACCGACACGAAGAACAGGCCGAGCAGCAGGCCCTCGAACGGTTCGATGTCGGCCTTCACCTCGTGCCGGTACTCGGAATCGGACAGCAGCACGCCGGCCATGAAGGCGCCCAGCGACATGGACAGCCCGGCCGCCTCCACCAGCGCCGCCGTGCCCAGCACGATCAGCAGCGCGGTGGCGGTGAAGATCTCCGGCGTCTTGGCGGCGTCCACCAGCCGGAACACCGGCCGCACCAGAAGCCGTCCGCCGACGAGAACCACGGCGATGGCGCCCGCCGCCTTGGCCACCGCCAGCCATACCCCGTCGCCGCCGACCGACAACGCCCCGCCGGCGCCGAGCAGCGGCAGCAGCGCCACCAGCGGGATCACCGCGAGATCCTGGAACAACAGGATGGAGAAGCTGTCGCGCCCGGCGTGCGTCGCCAGCAGGTCGCGCTCGGCCAGCAGGGGCAACGCGATGGCGGTGGACGACAGCGCCAGCCCGGCCCCGGCCGCCACCGCGGCGTTGCCGGGC
>JAEYOB010000526.1 GCA_023412175.1 Pseudomonadota bacterium
AGCCGGTGCCGGGCGCGGTTCTTCGCGCTTCAGTTCCAGGCGGGTTTTCGGTGCGTCGGCGGGCCGGGGCGTGTCGGCGGAGCGCGGTGCTTCCGCAGGGCGCGCAGTTTCCGCAGCGGGGCGGGCAGGCTCCGCAGGCTTCGACTCCACCTGCCGGGTCACGGCCGGTTTGGGGGTCGCCTCGGCTGCCGGAGGGCGGCGCGACTGGCGGGGGGCGGGGGCCTCGGGTGCGGCGGCCGGTTCGGCCGAAGCAGTCGATTCGACGGCTTTGCCAGACTCTTCGCTCACGGCGCCCTCACTCGCGGTCGCGCCGCCCGCTTCCGCCTTGCGCACGATGTACGAGATGGCGCTGGGGGTGCATTCGAACTCCCGCGCAATGGCCGAGAGTGTTGCGCCGGCGCGGTAGCGCTCCAGGATCTGCGGCCAAGCGGACTGCGGGATGCGACCGCGACGCTTCGGAGAATCCTGTTCGCCACCTTCGGTGCCGGCTTCGGAGTTCGAGATGTCGCTCGGCTGCCAGAGTGTATTCTGCGTCATTCCTGAGATGCTCGTACAGGTTCGCGCACAACCGAACATTGCGCCACGCTGATTCGGTGGGTTTTGTTCGGGCGTTCAGTTTATGGACGATGATTGTCTGTGCGGATCAATATCGGCGACCAACCGGGAAATTACCAGCATAACTTTGCGCAGCAAAGTCTTTTCACGGCTATGCAGCGGCGTTCGGATCCGCCGGAGGGCCTAAGCCGCCGGCCGGCGCTGCGCGGCGAAGGCACTAGGGCGAAACGTGTGAATCGGTGCTTTGAATGGATAGGCCGCGACTTTTAAAAAGTACCGCGGGAGGGGTTGTCTTTCAAAGCGACCGATGTCTTGGAAACGTGCGGGCCGCGGCGCTGTTTTGAAGGGGATCGGCGGCGCCCGCGGTGGGCGTGCGGCCGTGCCGCTCCATTGCCGGAGACGCCCATGCTCGATTCCCCCGCCACCGTCACGTGCCTTCGGCGGCTCGTGGTGGCTGCCGCCCTGACCGGTGCGCTGCCGGCGGCGGCCCAGGACCAGCCCCAGCCACCCGCTCCGGACCAGAACCAGACGCTCCTTCGCCGTTCGGCGCCCATGAGCTTCGCGCCGCTCGCCAAGACGCAGTTGCAGACGGTGGTGAACATCTCGACCACCCAGCCGTCGCCGCACGGCGAGGGGCAGCGCCTGCCGGACGTGCCGAGCTTTCCGCCCGGCTCACCCTTCAACGAATTCTTCAAGGAATTCCGCGAACGCCAACAGCAGCAGCAACAGCAGCAGAAGCCGGTGACGGCGCTCGGCTCCGGTTTCATCATCGATCCTGCGGGCTATGTGGCGACCAATCACCACGTGGTGGCCGAAGCGGCGGAGATCGCCGTGATCCTGCACGACGGGCAACGGCTGTCGGCCAAGCTGGTCGGCGCCGACCCGCTGACCGACCTTGCGGTGCTGAAGGTGGAGCCGAAGCAGCCGTTGCCCGCCACCCGCTGGGGCGACAGCGATCTGATGGAGGTCGGTGACTGGGTCGTCGCCATCGGCAACCCGTTCGGGCTGGGCGGCTCGGTGACGGCAGGCATCCTGTCGGCGCGGCAGCGCGACATCCACCAGGGGCCGTACGACGACTATATTCAGACCGACGCGGCCATCAATCGCGGCAACTCGGGCGGCCCGCTGTACAATCTGGCCGGCGAGGTGATCGGCATCAACACAGCGATCTATTCGCCGACCGGCGGCAGCGTCGGCATCGGATTCGCCATTCCCTCGGCACTGGCGCGGCCGGTGGTCGAGCAGTTGAAGAGCAACGGCGAGGTGCGGCGAGGCTGGCTCGGTGTGCAGATCCAGCAGGTCAGCCCCGACATCGCCGAAAGCCTGAACGTGTCCGAACAGAAGGGCGCCCTGGTCACCAGTGTGACGCCGGGCGGCCCGGCCGAGAAGGGAGGCATCAAGCAGGGCGACGTGATCCTCAGCTTCGGCGGCAAGGACATCGAGAAGATGCGCGAACTGCCACGCGTGGTGGCCGGCACCGAGGCCGGCAGGCAGGTGGACGTCCGGCTGATGCGCGAGGGTCGGGAGGAACTGGTGAAGATCACCGTCGGCGAGATGGAGCCGGAGGTGCAGATGGCCTCGGCCGGCTCCAGCGGTCCGGCGCCGCCGCGCGGTGCGTTGCGCTCGGAGAAGGCGCTCGGCCTGACGCTGGCGCCGCTGACCGACAATATGCGGCAAGCCTTCGAGATCGAGGCGGACGCCGAGGGCGTGGTGGTCGCCGAGGTTTCGGAGGACAGCGCCGCCTCGGAACGCGGCTTCGAAGCCGGCGACGTCATCGTAGAGGTCGGCCAGGAACCGGTGAAGAAGCCGGAGGAGGTGCTCACCAAGATCAGGAACGCGCGCGAGCAGGGCCGCAAGACCGTGCTGATGCTGGTGAGCCGGAACGGCGACTTGCGCTACGTGCCGGTGCCCATCGAGGGGCGGGGATAAAAAAACGGGTTGCAAGAGGGACTTCGGTCCCTCTCTTTTTCTCCTACCGCTCGCCCCGCTCCGGCGGTATTTTGCGGCCGCCTGAGCATTGGGGTTAGCGCCTGTGAGCATTCCTGCGGCGGACCGGGAGCCTGTGCGGCTGTCGGTCGTCATACCCGTCTTCAACGAGTCCGAAAACGTCCTGCCGCTGCTCGATGAGATCGAACGGGCGCTGGCGCCGCTGGGCTCCTTCGAAGCGATCTTTGTCGACGATGGTTCGACCGACGACACCGCGACCGTCCTCGCGGACGCCGCCGCGGCCGGCCGGCCGGTGCGCCTGCTGCGCCACCGCCAGCGA